>JAQSDP010000169.1 GCA_029945985.1 bacterium
ATCATTCCAATTGAAGATGGGGGCGTCGATGCCGTGGCCGACGAACACGATCTCGGAATCCAGCGAAACGTCAGCTTTCTGAGCACTAGTTGACGCGACGAATTCTTCCGCGAAATTGAAGGTTTGGGCTCCACCAGGGCCCGTGACGTTGAGCTTCGTGTTCGGATCCGCCTTTACGCCAACCATCTTTACGTTCTGAAAATAGCTCTTGCCGTTACCCGGCTTGACGCCGGCCGCCTTCATCTCGTCAGCGATGTACTGCGCGGCCCGCTTTCCACCAGCGGTCCCGGGCCCGCGGCCTTCGAAGTCGTCAGCCGAAAGCCTGATCACCCGCTGACGCATCTTGTCGGCGTTGAAGTGTTTGGTGAAGTCTTGCCCAATGGCAGTAGATATCAGGCTTGCGGTAATTAGGATCAACGACAGTTTCTTGTTCATAGTTAAAGTGCTTCCTCAATCGTATCGACCTCGACAGCTAAAGTTGAAGTTTACTGATCGGGATACTTTCCGATGATGGGTCGGTACCCGTATGAAAACGACAATGTCCAGTAAGAAGCGGCATTTCCTTCAGTCCTATCCAAAGTAAGGTCGGCGTCGAGGCCGCCCTTGCAGAACTTCTAGCCGTCCATTTGAGTCCAGCCGTTGTCAGACAGATAGGAAACGATCACGTCGCTGAACTCCGATCGAGTGAGTTCTGTCCGGAAGACGATGTAAGACTGGGCCTTACTTTGCTTAAGAAAGGTCTCACGCCTATTCACACCAGTTCTCACCGGTATCGGGACGCGCCCTAATTCGGCCTCGACCTCCATTTCAGCCTTTCTTAATCGTTCAGGATCAGGGCCACACGCCACCAGAAGGAACAGGGCGACGAGCCAGCACTTTCTCAAAATACAGGATCGCAACACTAGCCTTTTATGAGTGACATCGCTTCGGCGCGCGTACGCGAATCGCGTCGGAAACCGCCGAGGACGGCGGACGTGATCGTGATCGCACCGGGCTTTTTGACTCCGCGGAGCGTCATGCATGTATGCTCTGCCTCCACTACGACCATCACGCCGAGCGGCTTCAGTTCGTCGAAAAGCGTATTCGCGATCTGTTGAGTTAACCTTTCCTGGACCTGCAGACGGCGCGAAAAGATCTCGGCGATACGTGCAAGTTTAGACAAGCCGACGATTCTGCCGCCTTTTGGGATATAAGCAATGTGGCATTTGCCGACAAACGGTGCGAGGTGATGTTCGCAGACGGAGGCGATAGATATGTCTTTGACGATGACCATCTCATCGTGCGAATCGCCCGGCAGCGGGACAATGTGCGCCTTTGCGTCTTCCCACATGCCCTCCGTCAACTCTGCATAAAAATCAGCCACGCGCTCCGGCGTTTTCAGCAGGCCGTCGCGATCGGGGTCTTCGCCCATCCCTTCAAGCATGAGCCGTACTCCGGCCGCGATCTTATCACGGTCAATTTTTGATTTTTTCTTAGCCAAGTTCTTCCTCTATTTCGAGACCTTTGCGACGGCATCTGCCACCGCCTTGATCGATACCCCACTCGCTGCCGCAGCAGCCTTCAAATCTTCGAACTCCGGATTGCTGTTGACCGCCTTGCCACCGAGATAAGCGGTCTTCACGCCGATGTCGCCGAATTCCGTGGTGACCGAGCCAACCAACCTATCGAGGCTATGCCGTTCTACACGGCGGATGCGTACCCCGATAGTCGAGGTTTCTCGGTAAAAAAGGTCAAGGAACTTCTGCTCATCAGCCGTCCGACAAAGTACCGAAACCATGGTCGCAGGACGGTTCTTTTTCATCTGGATCGGCGTGAACCAGCAATCCAGAGCGCCCTCAGCGAAAGCCAGGTCCATGAAGTGGCCGAGTATCTGCGGTGAAAGATCGTCGATGTTCGTTTCGAGAACGGCGAGTTGTTCAGTTCCAGATCCCTTGCTTGCGACTGCCGCTTCACCGATCATCACGCGAAGTACATTAGGGAATTTGTCGTACGTCCGCGTTCCCGCCCCGTATCCGGTACGTTCAAGTGTCATCTCAGGTATCGAGCCGTAACTATCACATAACGCTGTGATTATCGCCGCACCGGTTGGTGTTATCATCTCGCCGGTGATTTCGGTTGAATAGAATGGGATCTCTTTCAAAAGCTCAACAACCGCTGGCGGCGGAACCGGAAATTTTCCGTGCGCCATGTCGACGAATCCGCTTCCGACGTGGATCTTGGACGCCGCGAACTGCCCTATTCCCATCATCTCGAATCCGATACATGACCCCACGATATCGATGATCGCGTCAAAGGCTCCGACCTCGTGGAAATGAACCTTCGCTGGCTCGATACCATGGACGGACGCCTCGGCGGCGGCGAGGCGTCGAAAGATGGCGATCGAACTTTCCTTCACCCCATCCGAGAGTTCCGATTCGCTGATGATCCGTTCGACCTCGGGTAGATGCCGATGGTTCTTTTCATCCGGGATTACGACGCGGACATGCGTCGATGAAATTCCGGAGCGATCCACCGTTTCGACCGTGAGTTCGAATTCCGGCAGGCCGAGTTTGGTCAACTCTTTCTTAAGAGCGTCGGCATCTAGACCGGCTGCGATCAGAGCACTGAGAACCATGTTCCCACTGGCACCCGCAAAACAGTCGAAATAAAGCGTTTTCATCCGTATACGATTTTATTCTATCGCGACTGCCGAGCGAAATCGAGATTCTGCTGATACGAATCCGATACTCGTTTCGCGTACCTACACAGGAGTCCATCTATGAAGATCCGCTCAAAATTACTTGCCATCATCGCGATCGCTGCATTTTCGAATGTCGCAGCTTTCGCTGACACCCGGATTCGATTCACCAAGGTTCGTACGTCCGCTACTGTTACCGGACGAGTCGCAACTGGCGGACGCGTCTGCTATTTTGCCCGAGCAAAGGCCGGGCAGCAATTCACCGCGACGATCAGTTCGCGGAGCGGTAGGGTCAGGATCTTTGAGAGCGGCGAAACGAGCTATGCGTACGAAGTCGAGACCGGCGGCGACCAGTCGGTGTGTGTGGATAACCTCGCCGGGGCGACCACCTACTCGCTGACCGTTTCGATAAAGTAGGCTCAGAGACGTATAATTGCGGTTTTGACATCGAACCGCAATGACGCTGACAGAACTTCAATCAATGCTTCGCGAGAAAGTCCGCGAGGCTGCTCAAGATAAATTCCAGATTGCTCTCGACCAAATCATCGACGAGGTTCCGCCCAAGACGGAGCTCGGCGATCTGGCATTTCCCGTTGCTTTCGAGCTCGCGAAACAGATCAAACAGGCGACCGGCGAAAAACAGAACCCGCGCAATTTGGCTGAGACGCTCAAGGCGGAGCTTGAATCGATCGAGTTCGTAGATCGCGTTGAAGTTGCAGGAGCGGGATATCTCAATGTTTTCTTCGATCGTGCCCGATTCCTTGCCGACAACCTGAACTCCTCACCGCTTCCCGGGCTGCAAGAGCCGGAGGGCCGGAAGATGTGTGTCGAGCATACGTCGGTCAATCCGAACAAAGCCGCCCATATCGGACACGTCAGGAATTCAGTCATCGGCGATACTTTCCAGAGAATCCTGAAGGCGACTGGGAAACACGTTGAGGTTCAGAATTATATCGACAATACAGGCGTGCAGGTAGCAGACGTCGTGGTCGGTTTCATGTACGTCGAGGATCGTGATCTTGATTCGATCAAGGCTCTCGACGAGCAGTTGTCGGCCGACGGTGTTTCTTTCGATTTCTATTGCTGGGATCTTTATGCGAAGGTCGGGCAGCTCTATCAGACCGACGAAGAACTGAAATCGAAACGTGCCGAGGTTCTGCACCTGATAGAGGAAGGTGACAATCCCACCGCGGACTTGGCTGACTACGTTGCAACTCGCAATGTTGAATGCATCACGAAAACGATGGCCCGGCTTTCCATCCGATATGATCTGCTGCCGCGCGAGTCCGAGATCCTGCACCTTCACTTTTGGGACAAGGCGTTCGCGCAAATGAAAGATCGCGGGGTGATTCGTCTCGAAAACGAAGGTAAGCACGCCGGATGCTGGGTGATGCCGTTCGAATTGCACGAGGGCACGGACGAGCACGAGGCCGACAAGATCCTCGTTCGCTCTAATGGGACGGTTACCTACACGGGTAAGGACATCGCTTATCAGATGTGGAAGCTCGGTGTTTTGGGGATGGACTTTCACTATAAGCCGTTCTTCAAGTACGAAGACGGAAAAGAGATTTGGATAACAACGACCGAAGAGCACACGGATGTCCGCGTTCCCGAGTTTGGCCACGGCGAGACCGTTTACAATGTTATCGACTCGCGTCAGTCGTACCCTCAGGAGGTCGTAAAGAAGGGCGTGGCGGCGATCCATCCGGAGATCGGCGAAGGCGGCAGCGTTCATCTTTCATACGAGATGGTGGCTCTTTCGCCGGCAGCGGCGGAAGAACTCGGATTCGCGGTGTCCGATGAAGACCGCAAGAAGCCGTTCATCGAGATGAGCGGCCGCAAGGGCCTTGGTGTGAAGGCGGACGATCTGATCACTCGATTGGAAGAAAAAGCGTTGGTCGAGGTCGAGTCACGGCATCCTGATACTTCAATTGATGAGAAGAAAGATATTGCCCATCAGATCGCGGTGGGAGCGCTGCGATACTTCCTCTTGAAGTTCACTCGAAACACCGTCATCGTTTTCGACTTTAATGAAGCTCTCTCCTTCGAGGGTGAGACGGGATGTTTCGTCCAATATTCGGCGGTTCGGGCCAACTCGATCTTCCGTAAACTAGAAGATCAGGGTGTGAAAATAGACGCTGATGCGATCAGTGATCTCGACAAAGTGAACGAGGTGTTCGGCTCTGATACAGGGACGGAGATCTGGTCGATGCTTACGTTCTCTTCGCGGCTTCAGGAGACTGTGGAGACAGCCGCAACCCAAAACGAGCCAGCGATACTAGCGAAGTACACATTTAGTTTGGCAAAGGCGTTCAATCTGTTCTACAGGAATCATAAGATCATTTCGGAGGCTGGCCCGGTCAAGCGTTCGATGCTGATCGCAGTCGCGGATTCTGCTCGGCGGTCGCTAACGGCGGCTCTAGACACGATGGGAATTTCGGTACCCGAGAAGATGTAATTGACACGTGCGGAATCTTTCTGTTACAAGTGGAAGCTATGTTTGATCGCACTCACGAATGTTATGCCGAAACCTGGCGAGGTCATTTCGCTTGGCGTTGGC
>JAQSDP010000170.1 GCA_029945985.1 bacterium
AGGCGTCCGCTATTTCAGTATTTCTAACGACGGCAATCGGGTTGCTTACTTCAAGGCAGTTGATGACCGTGGCAAAACGGGACTACACGTTGCTGACACGGCCTCGGGGAGTCAAGAAAGGTTGGTTTATCAGCCCACGGCCGAACGAAAGTTTGCGATGGAAAAGGCTTCATGGTCTCCTCTACGAAATGCCGTTACCATCGCACTCGTTGATGACGCTGTAGGCGCCGACTGTGACCTTTTCGAGATCGATGCGGATAGTGGTTTGGAGACCAAGTTAGGAACGAATCTGTGTACCAGTGCGGCAAATTTCGCCTGGGTAAAAGACGGCTCAGGCATCGCCTTGACCGGGAAGCTATCAGACGCATCAACGGGTAGGGACGCATCGCTAGCGGAGGCCGGATCATGGAAGCTTAAAAGATTAACAGCCGCCTCAACTTCGTTTGGACAGTATTCGCTCTCGGCATCAGAAGACGGTCGATTGGCGCTTTTGGAGGGACGGAATCTACCGAATATCTCCGCCATAGATATGGTAAATGGTAAGCAGACGCGACTATTTGAGGGCACCTCCCGCGGCGAAGGGGCGTATGGGCTTGCCTCCGCTCCTGACGGGAAGGTCGTATTTACGGTTCGGGTTGACGATGATCTTACAATTTGGGAGATGGCCGGCAATGGTTCCGAATCGCGGCAGTTATTTCCGAGCCAGAAAGGTGCAGACGATGTGCAACCGAATGTAACAGCGGACAACAAGTACATCGTCTTCGAATCGAATCGGTCAGGTTTGCCAGAGATATGGCGAGCTAATCGTGACGGCTCAGACCCGATACGACTGACTAGCGGAGGAGAAAATTCGTCGCCATCGGTCACGCCAGACGGCCAGTTCGTTCTTTACAGCGCGAAGCGAGAAGGTAAATACAATATCCGGCGAATACCTGTCGGCGGCGGCGAACCAGAAATTATGACCGAAGGCGACTGCTCCTGGCCCGACCCTTCTCCCGATGGGAAGTATTTTGTGTGCGCTACGGGAACCGCCACTGATTGGCATCGGAGGAGAATGATGGTGTATCCGATCAATGGCGGCGAGCCGCTGAAAGCGCTTTCGGTTGCATTTAATTCGGCCCTCTACAATCGAATCCGCTGGTCACCGGACAGCCGCTCGGTCTTGTACAAAGACGAAGTCGAAGGACTATGGAAACAGAGTCTTGAAGGTGGCGAGCCACAACGTCTTCCCGGCTTTTCGGATGTCCGCGTTTTTCACCTAGCCTTCGACAATGATGATAGTCTTCTTTTCTCCGGCGGACTGCAAATGCGTCAAATCGTAATCCTAGAGCCCCCGCCTAAGTAGCTGAAAGAGGTCAGACAATCACGACTGTGTTTTGGCAACGGCTGGCCTTGCGATCCGAGATTCAAACTCCATTCGGCCTTGGGTGCGATCTCCTGTCTAAAGGTCGATTATCATGCTGCGCTTGAGTAGAAAACGCACAGCTTCCGCCTCACTCAGCCCGCCGTCGTACATCATAATCGCCACCCGCTCCTCGAAGGCGTCAGTTCCGGGCGCCGCGTCCTCATTTAGAACGCCTTCCGGAGGACTGGTTGTTAAATCTTCTGAACATTCATAGTCAACCGAAGGCGCAAAAGGCGCACAAGACCCTTCTGCGCCTTTTGCGCCTTTACGGTCTGAGCGTTTTTCAGTTTTTTCTACGCGGGCGGAGACGTAGGAGGTGTAGTAATCGCGCATGGTTCTGACTTGTTGACGACGTAAACCGTTTTGGTTCGACCACCGGTTTGGCGCTGGATTGGATATAGGTGTCGGTACTCGGATAGAATCTCGAGCCCCTTTATTACCTCTTGAGGGTCGGAGAGATTCTTCCAGTGCTTGGAGTAGATGTCCCTTGCACTGAAGGACTCTTCCAACTCTCCGTTGTCGATTTTCTGCAGGATCGCTCGTGCACCGTCAAAGTCGGACATTAGTGCCGTTCTGTACAGCTTCTCCGCATGCTTCTGCAGGTAGCTGCACCAGGCCGCGGCAAGTTGGGCGGTGTCGAGTTGTATAACGGGGGAATCCGCTTCGCTCGTTACACGTTTGAGCAAGTGGAAAATCAAAGCCAGGCTTGGCATAAGACTGCGGTACTTCGAGAGGTGCGATTCCACTGCTGCATTCTGCAGTTCTCCTGAGCGCAGGTAGGTCTCGAGATCCGTAAGCCACGATTGAAAGAATTCTTGCGCCTCTTCGTCGAACTGAAGAAAGGCATGACTGCCAGCTTCTGCGGTTAAGTATTTAGCGCCCACCTCTTTTGGCGTTATCGAATATAGCCGCTCGACTGACTTTCTCGCTTGATCTCTCCCTCGCGGGGGCTGATCCTTATATTTAAATCTCTTACCAACTTCCGGGTAGACAAGCAGTTGAAATCGCTGAATCAAACCGTCGTTCCCCCAGCCTTCTACGGAACCTTTTATATAAGACTGCAGCATCGAAGGCTGGATGGTTCCGAGCACCGACAGCGTGAGATTCTTTACGTGCGTCTTGCCGCGGCCGATTCGATCGAAAGTGAACGAACCTTCCCCATTCCAAGCCTCCAAGTAGAATGCTCGATCCTGCTCATGTCCTGGGCGATCTAAAGATTTTAACCAGCCCGTGAGCTCGTCTCGTAGAATCAGAATCCCGTCCGGGTTCTCGTTAAGAAGGACGCCTAGCTTCTCGATCGTAGAATCCGCAGTCCATAGACGCTTTTCGATCGCTTGCTCTTCCGCCAGGGCCTCGTACCGCATCCTGAGATCCGGTTTGCTTTCGGGGCGTGCCTTCTTCATCTCCTTAACGAGCTCGGCGCGTTTAGCTTCGTTGAATTCGTTTTCAAAATCGGCGTCTTTAAGTTCTTCTTCGTATCTCCGCCGTTCGTCGTCCGCTATCGATCGAAAAAATGTTAGTCCTTCATTCACTGCGGGCGTCTTCATGACGCCCGGCGGCCCTACGATCGCTCCCCATAGGTTTGGGACGACGAGCCATGAGTCGTGTTGTTTGGGTCGGATCCGAATACGGTTGCCTATTAGCGACGCAGTCGAGACAAGTGCCGCGACCGTCGCGTAGTCGAGCGGACATTGAAGACGATCCGAGACGTCAGAAAGCCATTCCTTCCAAGCAGAAGGGAGCAATTCGTGCGACAGTTCCGGAACCGCCGTGCCATCAGTCGGTAAAGGTGTCGGTTCATCGTGCCGGAGTTCTGACGTTCGCAAGGGGTAGACCATCACGTTAGCGGCAATCGATTCCACCTCTCCGACCGAGAGCGGCGGTTGGCAATTCTCCGCGTTCTCGGCTAGCAGTGCGGCTCGCACGGTAGCTACGGAAACACCGCTGTCGGCCAAGCGCTTGCCGATCTTGAACAGCCCCTGATTGCGAGATCCGTTCGCTATTGTGGCAACTGACTCGAGCGCCGAGCCGGCTCGCCGGAATGTTTCGCTCGCTGCGACCTGGTGCAACGGCAATCGCTCCCAGTCTAAGAATGCGCCGTCCTGTATGTAGCATTCATAAGGCGCCTCTTCGTGTGCGATCGCCGGAATGTAAAAGATGCGGCTTTCATCTTTAGCGGCTTCGTCCACAAGCAATCCGGTGTTGTTTTTGACGTACGTCCACAGTGACAAGAAGCGTGAAGCGGGGATCGGTCCGGCCAGCGGGATAACCACCCGAAAGCGCGGTTCCGCATTCGGATTCGACTCTGTCGTGCGCAGATGGGAATGCGTAGAGCAAATGATGGCGGCACACTCAAGCTGTGAAACACCCGATTTGATTGTGCCAAGTTGTGCCGCGTGATCGAGGTCAAAGACAAGCAGTGATAACTCCTTCGCGTTCCGCTTCGACCGTAGTGGCGGATTGAACACCGCTGGGGAGAACAGCGGACCGTCCTTCTCTGATCGCACGATTGGCTTCTGGAAGTTTCGACACAGCTCTTCGAAAGTTCGTTCGACCTGCTTAGCATTGTTATCCCGCTTGTCACGGAACAGGGAAATCCGGAACCGCTGCGGCATTGACGTCGAAGAGCTATCGATTGAGTCGCGCATTTTGCGTAGATTTGAGGTCGACTAGACCTGCGAGTCGGGAGAATACCCTGTCGTTTTCCCTGTGAATTTACTGTCAGGTACCTGTGACTTTTGCTGTGGATCTTCTGTGACTTTCGCCGGCGAGGTCACACGCAAGTGCTTAGAGAGGCGAAACCGTTCACCCTTCAGACCGTTGCTCGTGCGCGTGCAGGTACGGAAGTAGGTGCTTCTCTTTGGAAAGCAGAACGCGGTGCCCGAACCGGTAACAACTGAGCTCGCGGGTTGTGTTCTTTAGTCCAAGCTTTCGCCAAACTGTGATCGGCGAAACTCCTAAGAATCGCGCGGCTTCAGGAACGCTCATAAGCGTTTCATTTTCGGTTGTGTCTGTCGTACTAATCATTGGATCTTTGCTCCTCATTTTCTCAAACTCCATATGTTCTATCAGTGGCATGGCGTGCCGTTGATTAGCCCCAATCTATTTGGCTTTGCAGGGCATGTCAACCACTTTCTAGAGATAGGGAGTACCTGTTAGGACCCCAATTTCTTTGATCGCAATATTTATGAAACTGAAAATATTTATGCGGGTAAGTTGGTGTAAGAAGCCGTCACTAGCCGCCGCGAAAAGCGTCAAAAATAAAAACCTGGGCCATTTTTGACCCAGGTTTTCGTCGTTAGCCGTCGCGAGAGGTACTTTCCCGTAGGTTGACCCTTCGGCTAAAAATCTGCCAAAGGCTGTCGTAGAGCTATTTAAGAAAGTGAAACTTCAGTGCACATACCCGGCGATCGGCACGTCGTCGAAGACAGTCTCACGATTGGAGAGATAATTTCCGAGCCGATCAGCGACCCGCTGTGCAGTTTCAGGGGTGATGTTCAGATAGCGCAGAAACGTTGTAATTTGTGAGTGACCTGTGATCTTCATTACCTCGGTGTGATGACACCCAGACGCGATCATCCTGGTTGTAGCGGTGTGTCGGCAATCGTGGAAGCGGAAGTTTTCGATACCCGCCTCCTGGAGTGCGGACTTCCAAGCGTTCTTCACATCCACGGATATTCCAAACACGATGTACTCGGGATGTTTTGGTGAGGCCTCCCACAGAGCAAGAAGTTCTTTTTTTAGTCGTTCGGTTATCCCTACCGTACGAGCCGTTTGAGTTTTCGTATTGGTTTGCGGAATGTAGATTTGCCTACCCGACAGA
>JAQSDP010000171.1 GCA_029945985.1 bacterium
GCAGTTCATTCCACGCTTCGAGCAAGGCGTCCTCATTCTCGCTCGTAGTTTCCTGCTCAAAAAATATCGCACCCGCCATTCCCGGCGGCGTTTCGGGAAACTTCTCCTCAATGAATGCAAGTGCTCGTTCGTCGAAATACTCGATCAACGAAGCATCCACTCGAACGGCGGCATCCTGCCGACAAGTTCGTGAACCAAAAGACGACTGTTTTACCGCATCGACGAAAGCCAAAAGATCTTCATTCTTCGGAAAAAAGATGATTCCGCTGAAGAATCCTTCAGGCTTGGGCAAGACCGACAGCTCGATCTCAGTGATCACAGCGAGTGTCCCTTCGCTGCCGATGAAGAGGTCGATTGCATCAAGCGGCTGGTCATTGAAGAAGCCGCTGACGTTCTTGCGAACATCCGGGCGCTTGTAGGTCGGGATCTTCAACGCACCAAGAGATCCCGCCGGTTGGCCTCTCCGCAACGCGAGGGCCTCACCATTCGGCAGCACTACCCGAATTCCTACAACAAACTCCCGCGTCGCCCCGTACTTGAAACTCCTAGAACCCGAAGCATTTGTCGCGACCGTACCGCCTATCTGGCAGCTCCACTCGGTCGGATCTGGGGGATAGAATAGGCCCTCAGCTTCGACGGCTTTTTCAAAATCGGCGAGGATCACCCCAGGTTCTACGACTGCTCGTAGGTTGTCTTTATCGATGGATTTGATCTTATTCAGCTTCTCGAGTGAGATCACCCAGCCACCGAAAGGAACGGCTCCGCCAACCGTTCCCGTCCGCGCCCCCGAAATCGTGACGGGGATCCGCTTTTCGTTTGCTTCGCGAAGAATCTCAGCTATCTCGGCCTCGTTCTCAGGCACCAACAGCTTCTCGGCATGCCCGCCGGGCATATTGCTCGCGTCCGTCAGGTAAGGAACGAGTTCGTCGCTTTCACTTTTAACTAGCACTTGGGAAAAATGTATCCTATGGGAAAGGCTGTTACAAATCGCCTATAGTTCGATGTCACCGACGACTCTCATCATATTGATCGTGTTACTGCTCACCGTGCTCGGCTCGGGGGTTTTGCGGTTCATAACGGTCAAATATTATTGGGGCGAACGCGGGGCTCCGCCTGCAACTGGCGAAGCCCGACGGAAGCAAAAGGAAGACGAACTCCGAATGCGCGAGAAGCAGATCGAATACGTCGAATCACACCCGAGGGAGACACGAAGCCCCGATTTTCTCGACAATAGAAAGCGTCATATTTAACGATATTCCAACTCCCTCTCCCGAAGATACTTCAACTTGTCCCTGATCTCCGCCGCCCGTTCATATTTCATTTCCTTTGCGGCGTGACGCATATCGGCCTCGAGCTGCTGGATAGTTTCTTTCAACTGTTTGGGCGAATACTCCTCGAAGCCGTCCAGATCCAGCGGAACCTTGAAGTAATCAGCCTCATAGGCTGTGACCAAAGTTGCTTCGATCGACTTGATAATAGTCGTCGGTGTGATGCCGTGCTCCGTGTTGTAGTCTTCCTGAATGGCACGCCGGCGATTCGTCTCGTCGATCGCATGCTTCATCGAATCCGTGATCTTGTCCGCATAGAGGATCGCCCTACCGCCCGAGTTTCGGGCAGCGCGTCCGATCGTCTGTATCAGTGATCGCTCAGATCTTAAGAAGCCCTCCTTATCCGCATCGAGTATCGCGACCAGAGAAACCTCGGGAAGATCAAGCCCTTCTCGCAAGAGGTTGATCCCGACCAACACATCGTATTCACCACGGCGAAGATCTCTAAGGATCTTTATGCGGTCGAGTGTATGGATCTCGCTGTGCAGATAACTGACCTTTACGCCGACCTCCGCGAAATATTCGCTGAGATTTTCTGCCATTCGCTTCGTGAGGGTTGTCACAAGAACGCGTTCGTTCCGCTCCGCACGCAGGCGACATTCTTCAAGAAGATTGTCGATCTGACCTTTGACCGGACGCACTTCAACGATCGGGTCGAGCAACCCAGTCGGACGAATGATCTGTTCTACCACCTCCCCTTCCGTCTGCCGCAATTCGTATGGGCCGGGCGTTGCGGAAACATAGATAGTTTGCCCTCTACGTTCCTCGAACTCTTCAAAATTCAGCGGCCTATTATCCTTGGCCGAAGGCAAGCGAAAGCCGTACTCGACCAGCGTCCCCTTACGCGACTGATCACCCTTATACATCGCTCCTAGCTGGGGGATGGTTTGGTGAGATTCGTCGATCACCATCAGGGCGTCTTTTGGCAGATAGTCGAGCAGCGTCGGCGGCGGAGATCCGGGCGGCTTACCGGTCAGGTGCCTCGAATAGTTCTCGATACCCCGGCAAAAGCCCATTTCCTTGATCATCTCCAGGTCATACATCGTCCGCTGATGCAGCCGTTGAGCCTCGATAACCTTTCCTTCCTCGACCAAAAACTTCTCATGTTCGTCGAGTTCGGCACGGATCGTCTGTACCGCCCGCTTGATCGTCTGCTTCGACATCACGTAGTGCGTCTTCGGATAGATCGGTATTCGATTTTCGTGTTTCTCGATGACCTCCCCAAGCAGCGGGTCGATGGTGGATATAGAATCGATCTCGTCGCCCCAAAACTCTATCCTATAGGCTTGGTCCATGTAGCTCGGATATAGCTCAACCACATCACCCCGAACCCGAAAAACGCCGCGGTCAAAGTCGATATTGACGCGTTCGTATTGCAGCTCCACAAGGCGCTGCAAAAAATCTTCCCGCTTTATCTTCTGGCCAGGCTCAATAAAAACGAGCATCCCGTAATAAGCATCCGGATCGCCAAGACCGTAGATGCATGAAACAGAAGCGACCACAATAATGTCGCGACGTTCGAACAATCCGCGCGTCGCGCTCATTCTCAGCCGGTCTATCTCATCATTAATAGTGGCTTCTTTTTCGATGTAAAGATCAGACGAAGGGACGTATGCTTCCGGTTGGTAATAGTCGTAATATGAGACGAAATACTCGACCGCATTATCCGGGAAAAACGACTTGAACTCCTGATATAGCTGAGCTGCGAGCGTCTTATTGTGCGCCAAAACGAGCGCCGGCCGCTGTGTCTCCTGGATCAGGTGTGCGATCGAAAACGTCTTTCCACTTCCAGTTATTCCCAGTAATACCTGATTCCTTTCACCTCGGTTCACGCCCGCAATCATCTGGGCGATCGCCTCCGGCTGGTCCCCTTTTGGGGTATTCTCACTCGTGAGACGGAATTGCATATCTCGATCATACCCTAAATAAATAGCGCGCGAAAAAGCCGGTGGACGTTTCGGGAAGGTTCGCCACCGGCCGGTAGGTTCAAGTGGAGACTCTTACGCCTCGACCGGCAGTGCGTCAATGCCGAGTAATACTTCGCGGGCTTTATCGCCCACAACTGAGGACATAGGCTCGCCCGCGATGAAGGCGCTCAGCGGCGGGATCACTTCAGCCACATTGGCGACTTTGAGAATGTGTAGCAATGCCACGCGGATCTTGATGTCACGGTGATTAGCGATCGCCTCGAAGATCTTTTCTGTCTCGCCGGCCTTAACTAATAAGTAGACCAGAGCAAAGCCCTCGTAAGCCGACTTCTCGTCACGGAGCGTCAGCCGGTCGAACGAGCGTTCGGCGAGGCCCGCTTCGATCGCGGCTCGCGCGATCTGCCGGGTCAAATATTTATCTTCGGCGTGCGCGAATCTTGCCCACTCATCACCACGATCGAATGTCACCTTTACGAGTGCCTTTGCACCTGCGGCTCGAACCTCACGCGACGGATCTGCACACGCGACCACGATCGTCTCAAAGACGCTCTGATGATCAAAGTCGGCTAGCGTTGCTACTGCCTTCGCTCTCAGCGTCGACGACAGGTCATATAGTGCGATCTGCGTCAGGGCTTCGATCGAGTTCTGTGTCTTGAATCCGGCGAGCACGCGCAATGCGACGGCACGAAATTCTAGATCAGCTTCTGAATCGTCCTGAACTTCGTCGATCGCCGCGAGCAGTCCGTCGTCATCCGAACTTGGCAAGGCTTCGATCGGCTGCGGATTCGACAGTCCTGTGATCTGCCCGATCGGAAGATCGTTGATCTCGAGCGACTCCTGTAAATGCCGTGCAAACTGATCGGCGTTTAGCCGCGAAGCCTCACTTCGAACGGAGCGAACTGGAACTTCGTCCCGGATTCCTCTCAGATCGTGAGGATGGGAGCGATCGGTCGACTTTTCGACAACTGAACCCCTTCCACGAAATTTAACGAAGACGAGTGCCCCAACCCCGGCGATCAGCAGAATCAGGACCGACAGTATCGTCCAGCTACCAGTAAACAGCCAAAAGACCAGAAGTGTAGCGTTACTCGAAATTGGGAGCATAAGAACCTTGAAAAAGCGGAAATACGGCAGCTGGAAGCAATAGAACTGGCTGGATTACGCGGGAGGAAGCGAACCTTTGGAATTATACATCGATTTCAGTGATTGTTACAACAGTTTATACCTGTTTTCCATCGCCGAGCCGCTTGCTGCCCTCAGGGCTTTACCGAGCACGCCAAAAGGGCTAATTTAGAGTTTTGGGCAAGACCCACTTGTATTAACTATGACTGGCACATCGTCTGTTTCAGAAACTGATATACCCGAACTAGCGTTAGCCCACCGCGGAAAGGTACGCGACGTATACGAGATCAACGATCGGACGCTCTTGTTCGTGGCGACGGACCGTCTGTCGGCGTTCGACTGCATCCTGCCGACACCCATCCCGCACAAGGGTCACGTGTTGACCGCTCTATCCGAGTTTTGGTTCAAAAAGCTAGAACGTATTGTGGACCATCATATGATCACCGCGGATTTCGATAAGATGCCGGACGTCGTCCGTAAGCATGAAGAGCTTCGCGGGCGCTCGATGCTGGTTAAAAAAACGAAGGTCTTTCCGGCGGAGTGTGTAGTGCGGGGATATCTGGAAGGGTCCGGCTGGAAGGACTACAAAGCCTCAAAAAAGGTCTGTGGAAAAGAACTCCCGCCCGGGCTTCAGCAGTGCGACAAACTCCTGACCCCGATATTTACACCGGCAACTAAGGCAGCGACCGGCCACGATGAAAACATTAATCAGGTGGAGTTCATGAAGATCGTAGGCCACGATACGGCAACTGAACTCAAACGCCTTTCTAAGGAGATCTACACGACCGCCGC
>JAQSDP010000172.1 GCA_029945985.1 bacterium
TCGGCCGGCCCGAGATCAATCTCGACTCGCAGCAGCAGGTGACCGACGCTCTCGTAAATCTCGGCGTCCCGATGCCAAATTCAACACGAGCATGGGAGTTGCAGCCGCTCGTGGAGAAATATCCGGTCGTCGGCAAATTACTCGACTACCGCGCCGCACAAAAGTCGATGACGAGTTTCGGCGAAAATACGCTTGAGTTCGTCGAACCCGCTACGGGGCGCGTCCACGCCGACTTTCGCCAGATCGGTGCACCGACGGGCCGCTTCTCTTGCTCGAACCCGAACCTCCAGCAGATCCCGCTCGAGGCGGCTTATCGTCGATGCTTCCGTGCACCCGAGCACAGAAAGCTAGTGATCGCTGACTACTCGCAGATCGAACTCCGCATCCTCGCTGACTTCTGCGGCGATGAAAATTTCATCAAGGCATTCGAAAGCGGTCAGGACTTCCATGCGATGACTGCGTCGCAGGTATTCAACACGCCGTTAGATCAAGTGTCGCCGGACCAGCGTTCATTCGCGAAGCGGTTGAATTTCGGGATAGTTTACGGCGTCGGTGCCTCGCGATTCGGGTTGATGACGGGCTTGTCTCAGTCGGAAGCTGAAGACACTATGCGGAAGTATTTCGGAACGTATCGAAAACTCGACGAATACCTGCGAAACGCGGGTCGCTCGGTGGTGGATGACCGAGTCGCCCGGACCGCATCGGGTCGTCTGCTTCGGATCAGGTATGATGACGGCGACCGAGCGTCGATCGGTGCGGCCCGACGCTACGGCGTGAACATGCCGATCCAGGGCACGTCGGCAGATATTTTAAAGCGGTGTCTGCGCTTGCTGCACGACTCCCTCCGCGGCACTTCGGGCAAGCTTGTGAACATCGTCCACGACGAAGTGATGGTCGAGTGCGACGCTGCGGAAGCAGATGCGATCGCAGCGCAACTCGACGCGGCGATGGTCTCCGCCGGCCGCGATTTTGTCTCACGCGTACCGATCAAGACCCACGTCCACATCGCTGACGAATGGTCTAAGGCCTAATTTGCCTGAGTTGCAGCGAGGATATCGCGGAGAAGTTTCCTTTGTGAGCCTGTCGGCGTAAACTGCTTGCCACCGATCAAAAAGGTCGGCGCTTCGACTAACTTCGCAAACTGGTCGCGCGTCAGGTTGAAATTAATGTATTCCATGCCATCCCGCCGAGCCGTGTAGCGCCCGACTCCAAGATCGGTGCGATCGTTGCCGCTTACCGCGATCAAAGTTTGATCATCGCCGAAACGGGGCTTACCGGACATTATCCAGAACGAAAGCGTTAGCGGATCGATCGAGCGATCGATCTTACTGCCGGCATAGAGCGCACCGACGGCGAAGTTCATCGCCTTGACGCCGGCGCGTTTCGTATCGGAATCGGAGAAATTCTCGGCAACACCTTTTAAGGTCGTGACCTTTGAATTCGCGTCAAAGTGAACAGTGGCGTTCGCGCCGGATGCCCTGAGCTGTTGCTCGATAGACGAGTTCGTCTTGGCCTGCGCATGAAGCGAAATGGAGAGTAAAAGCGTGAAGGCGAAGCTTAGGAAGGTTTTCATAATAGAAGATGCGTCTGGAGGAATATGGGGGACGACGCCGATCCTATTATCCCATATTCATGGGTAGTAGGGCGCAAAAAAGTCGGGCCGAAACCCGACTCAAAAACTGCCTGGAAACGACGTCTATGACGCTGCGGCTTCAGCCTCTTTCGGGCTCGCAATATAGAGAATTCGCGAGCAGCTTTCGCACGTCATGATCTTGTCGCCCTTCCTGACTTCCACATTCATTTGCGGCCGCAACGACATATTGCATGCCCCGCAGGAACCGTTGACGACCTCGGCCACGGCGATCCCGTCGCGGCTCCGTTGAGCGAGCCGGTTGTAAACTCCGGCAAGCTGAGCCGGAAGGGTAACGAAAACCTTCTCGCGTTTCGTTGTCTCTCTTGTGATCTCCGCTTTATCCTTCGTGATCTGAGAATCAAAGGCGGCAAGAGCTTCGTCCCGTTTGCTGTCGAGCGTGTTGATCTCGTCCGCGCGGGATGAAAGCTCAGCTTCAACCTCTTCGACGGCGGTCATCAGCTCCACGACCTTGGTTTCGTGTACCGTGACCTGCTTCTGCAGAGCATCGATCTCGCGCATCGCGGTTTCGTACTCTTTCTGGTTCTGGGCGTGCTTCAAGTTTCGATCCGCACGTTCCAGATAGGTCTTGTTCTCGGCGATCTGAGCTTCGTTGGCGGCGCGTTCCGCGTTCAGATCGTCGCGGCGCTTCTGTATCTCGCGAATAGAAAAGGCGTGCTGTTCAAACTCTTGTTCGAGACTCGCACGCCTTTCCTGAGCAGATTCGATCGATCGCTTCAATCGTCGAATATTGGTATCGGTGACCTGTAGGTCAACTAACTTTGCTAACTCCTCTTTCACTTCGTTTCAATACTCCCTATATGGCAATCGTATATCTTACCGTAATGGGGGAAGAATTACAAAGATCGGATAACCTGCGTTACTCACCGAGAAATACCGAAAAGTGCTGCCGCAGGAACCGTTCATCTGCCTCGATCAATGCTTCGTCCGCATCGTACGCCACCCACCCGGGACCCGATTCCCTCGGTTTTAGGTGAAGTTCAACGTTCATCTTGGTGATGCCGAAATGAGAGATCTTGGCGACCGCAAGTGCTCCACCTCGCATAAAACCGTCACCAGGCGTTCGAGTCCACCCGGCCTCTACGGTGAGGTATCTCACGCCGAGGCGAAAAACAAGCATGTAACCGGCTATGTTCGCTCCGCGATGCGGGAAGTTGTGCGGCTCTTCACGATCGATGGTGATCGCGGCCGATCGGCGGGTTGCCTCGCCGGCGATCCCGATCAGACTTTCAAACAGCCACCTTACGCCCGCATTCCGCAACGCATCGTTCCGCGCCTTCAGGTCGAGGTAATCCGCTACGTCATGCCGGCCGGAATCACGCGCAGCGGCCATCGCTTCCTCAAGCATTTGCGACCAAAGTTGATCGAGTTCGCTCATACAGGTGTGAGGATAATTGCGCGGCCGGAGTAAAAGCAATGCGTGCTATTATTTAGCTTTATTAGGAGTTTTTGTGTTCAATCAGCCTTTCAGGAATCTCGGCGCATTTTTGGCCGTTTTCGCTCTAATCTCTCCGATTTTTGCACAGCAGGCCACGCAGCGTAGGCCAGTTCAGAAAAAGCCTAGACCGCCTGCGACTTCAGCCAAAAAACCTGCCGCGGCAAAGCCAGTCTCGACGCTTAAAGCAGACTCGGCGATGGAAAAGCCCAACTTCGAAGCCGCAATAGCAGCAGCGACCGCAGCCCAAAAGGCTGAGCTTTTAGTAAAGTTTATTGCAGACTATCCCCAGTCTGAGTTGAAGACGCGAGCCGAGGAGTCGCTCACTGGTGCCCGTGCCGCCATGGCTGATGAAAGTCTGACCGCAGGTGATTCGCAAACGGCGATCCGGCTGTTCAAACTTGCGATCGAGACTGCCCCAAAGCCTTACAGCGAGCGACTGTTTTCAGAGGTCATTGCCACCATCCCGGCGAATTTGTACTGGCGTGGGTATAAGGAACAGGGAATCGAACTTGCAAAGCTTATCGAAACGCACGTCTCGACGGACGTGAACAAGCTGCTGCTCCTGTCGACCTTCTATCTAGGCTCGGAGAACGGCGGCGATGCAAAGCGGATCGCCGAGGCCGCGATCAAGCTGGACGAGAAGAATGCTGCGGCTCATCAGACCCTGGCTACCGCCCACCGGCTCAACTTCGACCTCGAGAGCGCCGCCGCCTCCTTTGCCATCGCGGTTGGGCTCGACCCGGAATCGACGATCGCGAAAAGATCGCTTGCTGATATGAATCGCGCGATCGGCAAGTCCGGCGAGGCCGAGAGGATCTATCGCCAGATCCTGGCTGTCAATGAAAAAGACAATCAGGCACGTACCGGCCTGGTGCTTACCCTTTTCGATCTCGGCAAGCAGGGGGATGCTGAAGCTGAGATGGCAAAAACGCTCGAGGAAGCGCCGGGCAACGTCGTCCTGCTGGGCGGGGCAGCATACTGGTATGCCGCAAACAAGGATGGCGATAAGGCGGTCGAATATGCTCGACGTGCCATCGAAAAAGATCCGCGCTACATCTGGTCGCACATCGCTCTTGGTCGAGGACTGATGCTCCAGGGCAAGCCGGTCGAAGCTGAGCAGGTGCTCGTTTCAGCTCGCAAATACGGTAACTTCCCTACGCTGCAGTACGAGATCGCGTCCGCTAGATTTGCGGCTGGTTTCTTTCGCGACGCGGCCGAGGAGCTGACAAAAAGCTTCGAGATCTCGGACGGTTCGATATCGACAAGTCTCGGCGGAAGAATCGAGCAAACGTCCGATTCATTCACCAAGGCCATCGATATGGAACGGCGGGCGAGCATCTTCGCGCCGCAAGCTGCCGATTCCGCTGAGGACGCTACTCGGTTAAAAGCACTAATGGAGCTGACCGCTCGGCTTGCCCGAGACACAAAAGATGAACAGGCGATCGTCACGGCCGCCGAGAGTTTCGCGGCAGGCAGCGATAATATGTCCGTTCACCGGAAACTGTACGCAGCGAATCTGCTTCTGCAGAATGGTGTTGCGACAGAAGAGGCAATAAAGCTTTCGGGCGAAGCCGTCGCGCGGCTGGACCGATCGCTGGACGTCGCTGATCCCGGTGCGGCGGTCATGGCCAACGAGCTTTACGACGCTCGCAGTGTTTCATTCTCACGCGGCGATTTTCTGCTAGTTCCTGATGTGCCGAAGCAAACATTGAGCTCGCTGATGCGGGGCCGCGTCGAGGAGACGACCGGGCTCGGCCTGCTTCGGCAGGGCAAAGCTGCCGAGGCTACGGTCAGGTTTCGCCGCGCGCTGACGGTCTTACCTGCAAACAGCGCTTGGTGGCGGTCGGCAATGTGGAATCTTGGCAACTCACTTGCCGCGGAGGGTAAGGACAAGGAGGCCCTGGATACGATGGTCGCCAGCTACGCTACGGACAAGCCGAATGCTACGCGATACATCTTGATCGAACAGCTGTGGACGAAGGTGAATGGTAATCGCGACGGGATGGAGGAGAAGATCGGCCCCAACCCGCTTCCCAGCTTTACAGCCGCAGTGAGGCCGGCCGCCGCGCCTGA
>JAQSDP010000173.1 GCA_029945985.1 bacterium
GTTGTCGGTGATCATCAAGGAGCCGCTTGGCGTCGTCGGCCAGATCATTCCCTGGAATTTTCCGCTGCTGATGGCGACGTGGAAACTCGCACCGGCACTGGCTGCCGGTAACTGCGTCGTGATCAAACCTGCCGAGCAGACGCCGGCTTCCAGTCTGGTCTGGATGGACACGGTGGGCGATCTGCTGCCGAAAGGCGTGCTGAATATCGTCAACGGATTCGGAGTAGAGGCAGGTAAGCCGCTCGCGACGTCTGAGAAGATCGCGAAGGTGGCGTTCACGGGCGAGACGACGACCGGACGCTTGATCATGCAGTATGCGTCACAGAATTTGATCCCGGTCACGCTCGAACTTGGCGGCAAATCGCCGAACATTTTCTTCGAGAGCGTGATGGACGCGGACGATGAATTCTTCGACAAGTGTCTCGAAGGAGCGACGCTGTTCGCTCTCAATCAGGGCGAGGTTTGCACGTGCCCGTCTCGAGTGCTCGTGCAGGAATCGATCGCCGAGAAGTTCATCCCGCGGTTCATCGACCGCGTGAAGCAGATCAAGATGGGGCATCCGCTTGACCCGACGACGATGATGGGAGCACAGGCGAGCAAGGACCAGTACGAGAAGATCTTGAACTATCTGCAGATCGGTAGGGACGAAGGTGCGGAGGTGTTGGTTGGCGGAAACGCTTACAAGAATGCGGACCTCGAGGACGGCTATTACATCGAGCCGACCGTGATGAAAGGCCACAACAAGATGCGTGTGTTCCAGGAAGAGATCTTCGGGCCGGTGACGTGTCTGACGACGTTCAAGGACGTGGACGAAGCGATTTCCATCGCGAACGATACTCTGTATGGTTTGGGTGCCGGGGTCTGGACGCGCGACGCTCACGAACTCTATCGCGTACCGCGTGCCATCGAAGCCGGCCGTGTCTGGGTGAACAACTATCACAACTACCCCGCCCACGCTCCGTTCGGCGGCTACAAGAAATCAGGCTTCGGTCGCGAGAATCACCTGATGATGCTCGACCACTACCGACAAACGAAGAACATGCTCATCTCGTACGATAAGAAGGCGATGGGATTTTTCTAGGAATTCGGGCACCGATCCCTGTGTGAAAGCGGGTGCACGACCACCCGCTTTGACTTAATTCGATGAAGAATTTCAAGGTTCTTGCAGGTCTTCCGGGCAACGGCGATCTGCCGAAACAGTTTAGTTCTACCGGACTCGGCTCCCACAGGGAAGGGTTTGTCGTGGAATTCTTGCCGCAGGGTAGGCCGGCATGGGTAGGCAATTTTCAGGGCGGCCTTTCTTCGTTTAGTACCGCGGTAGAACATCCTGACGGCTCGTCCGTAGTGGTTGTGGCCGGTCGGGATGTCTACGTTGTAGATCCTGAGGATCAGGATTTGGTTGAATCTTTCGGCGGCGATTTTGTTAGTCTCGTTCAGATTCCAGAAAAGTCGATGCTTCTCTTCGGTAGCTCAATTGACTTTGAAGCTATAGGGCCGACCGGTCGTCTCTGGCGTAGCCGTCGAATTTCGTGGGATGGAATTAAGGATATCAAACTAAATGCGGAAACTCTGACCGGCGAGGAATGGAGTTATGAAGATATCTGGATTCCATTTTCACTTGATATCAACACGGGCCGACATACTGGCGGACCACAATGCCCGCCGTAAGTAGGTAGAAATAGGTCTATGGCTTTTATTCCAAGAGTAAATATCACTCCTGACGCAGCGAAGGTCGTCAACCAACTTCGCGAAAAGCACGGCGAGTTGATGTTTCATCAGTCGGGCGGGTGTTGTGACGGGAGTTCGCCGATGTGCTTTCCGGAGGGTGAGTTTATCGTCGGGTCGAGCGACGTTTGGCTGGGCGAGGTGGCGGGGTGCGACTTTTATATGGCGAAGGACCAGTTCGAATTCTGGCAGCACACCGAACTCACCATCGACATCACTGAGGGCCGCGGTGCGAGCTTTTCGCTGGAGATCCCGCTTGGGCTCAGGTTTGTGACGAAATCGAGGGTATTTAGCTACGAAGAATCGCAGAACCTCACGCCGGTCTATTCGGGCGAATACCAGTCTGCCGCCGCATAGTATCTCGGCCAGAAACCGCAACTTAGATCGCAGATCATCCGTATCAGCTAGAAATGTTGCGCGTGTGTACGGCTGCGACGCCTCCTGAGAATAATTTATGAAGATCGAACGCTCTTTTCTACGTGTTTCGACGGCGCTTCGCGTTGCACTCGTTATTGTGGCTCTTTCGTCGTTTAGCGGTTTGTTCGCTCAGACGTCGCAGCCCGCGGTCGATCCGAAGCTCACGGTTGACCGCATATTCAACAGCGGTGAGTTTCAGCCGGAGCGTTTTGGCGGTTTCGAATGGCTGAAGGACGGCGATTCTTATGCGAAGTTCGAGCCTTCGGTAAAGGTGAAGGGGGCGATGGACCTGGTTCGGTACCAGATCGATACCGAGAAACGCGACGTGCTTCTCTCCGCCGATCGGCTCATCCCGCAGGGCGAGACGAAGCCGATCGAGATGGACGGCTACGATTGGTCGGCTGACGGCAAGAAGCTTCTGATCTATACGAATTCGCAGAAGGTGTGGCGGTACAACACGCGTGGAGACTATTGGGTGCTCGACCTCGGCTCGGGCAAGCTTTCGAAGCTCGGCGGCGACGCGAAGCCCGCGACGCTGATGTTCGCGAAGTTTTCGCCGGACGGAACGAAGGTCGGGTACGTCCGCGAGAACGATCTGTATGTTGATGATGTCGCCACCGGTAAGATCACGCGGCTGACCAAGGACGGTTCGCACACGCTGATCAACGGTACGTCGGATTGGGTGAACGAAGAGGAGTTTGACCTTAGAGACTGCTGGCGTTGGAGCCCCGACAGCAGGTCAATAGCGTTCTGGCAGTTTGACGCGTCGGGAATCGAAGATTTCATTCTGGTCGACAACACCCAGGGGCTTTATCCGAAACTGACCAAGATCCCATATCCGAAAACCGGCACACAGAACGCGGCTGTTCGGGTCGGTGTGATCGACGCTTCGGGTGGAGCGATCAAGTGGCTGGAGACGCCCGGCGATCAGCGGAACAACTACATCGTCTCGGTCGATTGGGCGAACCCGAACGATTATCTGCAGCATTTCAACCGTTTGCAGAATACGCTGCAGGTCCTCGTAGCCGACGCGAGATCGGGAAAGTCGAGGTCGATCCTCACGGAAAAGGACGACGCGTGGGTCGATCTGACATTGCCCGAGATGCGTTGGTTGGACGACGGGAAACGATTCCTATGGGTAAGCGAACGCGATGGCTGGCGGCGGCCGTATTCGGTATCTGCGGACGGACGCGACATCAAGCCGCTTACAAAGGGCAGTTTCGATGCGATGAGTATTCAGTCGGTCGATCAGGCCGGCGGGTGGGTCTATTACATCGCTTCGCCTGACAACGCGACGCAGCGATATCTCCATCGATCACGACTCGATGGCAGCGGGACCGACGAGCGCGTCACGCCAGCCGAGTTCCAGGGGTGGAACAGCTACAATTTCTCGCCGAGCAGCAAATGGGCGATCCAGAGTTCGTCGGCGTTCGGCAAGCCGTCGCGGGTCGATCTGCTAAAGCTTTCGGACAAATCGGTCGCCCGCAACATAGTCGCCAATTCGGCCCTTCGGGCAAAGCTCGATCAACTGCCGAAGGGGCCCGTCGAATTTTTCCGTACGGACGTCGGCAACGGTGTCGCTCTCGATGGCTGGATGATGAAGCCGCCCAATTTTGACCCATTGAAGAAGTATCCGGTGCTCTATTACGCATACACGGAACCTGCGGGAACCACAGTTAACGATCAGTGGTCCGGTGCTCAGTACTTCTGGTTCCTGATGCTCACGCAACAGGGCTACATCGTCGCGAGCGTAGATAATCGCGGAACTCCGAGCCCCCGTGGACGGGAATTCCGCAAGAGCATCTATCGCAAGATCGGCGTACTGAGTTCGGCAGACCAGGCCGCTGCGGTTAAGTCGATGCTAGCCAAGATGCCGTACCTTGACGCGTCGCGAGTTGGCATCTGGGGATGGAGCGGCGGTGGGGTCGCAACTCTAAACGCAATGTTCCGTTATCCAGATATCTACAAGATGGGAATGGCGGTCGCACCGGCGCCGGACAATCGCTACTACGACACTATCTACACTGAACGCTACATGGGCCTGCCGCAGGACAACGCCAAGGACTACGACAACACTGCGGCGACCACGTTTGCTGACGGTTTGAAAGGCGATCTGCTGATAGTGCACGGTACCGGCGATGACAACGTCCATTACCAGCAGACCGAGTATCTTATCGATAAACTGATCGCGGCCAACAAGGTGTTTACCGTAATGCCGTATCCGAACCGCACCCACAGCATTTCCGAGGGACAGGGCACTACGCGGCATCTCTACAGCCTGCTAACGCGGTATTTGAACGAGAAGCTTCCGGTTAACGCAGAATCACCCATCGTCTTACCTTGAGAGGCAAATATGAAAAGAATCACGGTCTACGAAAAACCTACCTGAACAACCTGCCGAAATCTGGCCAAGCTGTTCCGTGAGAACGGCATCGATTACGACAAGGTCAATTATTTCAACGAATCATTTACTGCGGAACGGCTGAAGTCGCTGGCGAAAAAGGCGGGCATTCGGCCGATCGAGATGACGCGAGGCGCTGCCGCGGCGGGGTTGAACAGCGAAACGCCCGACGCCGACGTGATCAAGGCGATGGTCGCCGATCCTGATCTTATCCAGCGGCCGATAGTCGAAACTGAGGAAGGGGCGGTCATCGCGAGACCGATAGACAGAGCTCTCGCCCTGATCCGACCCGAGTAATAATGCGCCGGGAACTTTCCTGATAGAATCTCTACTATATGAGTCTCACAAACGGAAACGGCAATGGGAACGGCCATATGCCAAAGCCGAAGAACGTGCTTGGCGGCGAATTGAAAGTTTGCTGCACAGCCCCGATGACAGGATTCTATCGCGACGGATACTGCCGTACCGGCGCGGATGACCACGGACGGCATACGGTGTGTATCATTACGACCGCGGATTTTCTTCAATTTTCGAAGTCGGCGTGCAACGATCTATCGACACCGATGCCGCAGTATTCGTTTCCCGGACTCGTTCCCGGAGATAAGTGGTG
>JAQSDP010000174.1 GCA_029945985.1 bacterium
ACGGGCGTGCTGAACGCACTCGACAGCCGTTACAAGGTAGCCTGCCACGCTCGCGACGGATCCAATCGTTCCAAGCACTTTTCCCAATTTACCCGTCGGCTTTGCTAGTGCTTCGAAGATCGCAAGGTCGTTCTTATTTAGCTTAGCGATTCCAGCGAGGACTATTTTTCGCTGATCCTCGACTCCGCGGAGCATATGATTGATCTCGATCCAAAACGACGCAATTTGACGAGCGTCTTCTACACGTCCGAGCGTTCCGAGAAAGATCTTCCAGTCCGGGATCGTGTTGATCTCAAGGTCGTTCATGAATGCCCCGAACTCGTTTGCCTTACCTCGCTTTTCAAATTCCTGCCTCATCTCGGCCTGAAACTTGTTAATGCCGACGGCAGGAGGCGGTGGCGGAATTGTTATTCCGCCGACAGGCGGCGGGGCTCCAGGAAATGATGTCAGGCTCGCGAGTTTCGCAAGCGTTTTCGGGCCGACGATACCATCAGGTTTAAGCGGTGGGTTATTCCGCTGGAATTTCACTACCCATTCCTTAGTCTTCGGGCCGAACACTCCGTCCGGTTTGAGCTGAGGCATATCTCTTGGATAGGCCTTATTAAGATCTGCCTGTAGTTTCGCAACGTCATTTCCTCTAGAACCTTGAGTTAGCATCTGATATTTTGCTCCTTTTAGGACAACGCGTATTCCAGTCTGAAATTGGTTAAAAAGCCAAAGATAAAAGCGAAAAATCGTGTAACGGAAGCGATCTGTGGGCGGGCCGAGTGTGCCGACCAACCCTTCCTTCTTGTAGACGGAACGCAACTCGTAATATTGCGTATTTCGAAAAGCGGCCGGATCATCTCGAGACCGATATTGAAGATACCGGCGGGCACACGGCAATGACTCGCCTAAGGTGGATCCGTTCACGTGGGAAATTTGTGGGAATAATCAAGGCAGCCTGAATAGCTGCCCTTAAGATAATGGTACACCCGGCATGATTCGAACATGCGACCTCTTGATTCGTAGTCAAGCACTCTATCCAGCTGAGCTACGGGTGCAAAGCGAACCTATAACTTACAAATTGGAGCGGTAAGTGTCAAGGAAGTGGCGAGTTCACCGGGCGAAGTAGCCTTGACGCGACCGAGCGATCAGGTCGGGGTCGGAGACCTCGACCTTAACGGTTCTCCACTTTCCGTCTCTGACGAGGTTTACCGGCTGGTATTCGAGCGTGTAGAGGGTGCGAAGTTCGGCAGCCACGATGGCATAGAGGCGTCCCATTTCGTCGAGCCGGTTTATCGCGTTGAGTGTTCCGCCGGTTCGGTCCGCGACGAGTTTTAGCCGGGAGCGTGCCGCGGTCCACATGGCGACTTGAAGAGGCGTCGGATCAGCTAGCTTTGCCGGGTCGCCCGTCGGCAGCGCAAGGGGATATATTGTCACACCAAGTCGGTCCGCTCGGTCGAGGAGTTTAGAGAGTTCCGAGTTTGTTTCAGGTTTGATCGCATTTAACATCTCCCCTTCACCTAATTTCGAAAGAAATTCGCGATCGCGATCTTTAGCTGGTGTGTCGCTCCCGTCCGTTAAAACGACTATCGCCTTGCGGCGTCCGCTTTCCTTGGAAAGCTTTTCAAGAGCGACATCGAAAGCCTTGTAGAGATTTGTGCTGCCAGTACCGTTTGCAACTCGGATCGAATGTGCAATGCGGCCTCGGTCAATTGTGAAGTCGTTGAGCACGTTTATCTTGTCGTAGAACTCGACTACCGAAACGCGATCTTCCGGGGCTAGCGCGTCCAAGAATCTTGCGGCGGACAGGGCGATGTTCTGTCTAAAACTCTTTGTCGAACCGCTCATGTCGAGCATCATGACGACGCTGAATGGAGCTGACGACAGTTCGAAGTGAGAAATTTCCTGCTTTACACCGTCTTCAAACACCGAAAAGTTAGGACGTCCTAGACTCGTAATGGGGCGTCCGCGCTGGTCGACCACGCCGATATTCATTCGTACAATTGCTGTATCGACATTAACCGGGTCATCGACCTGAGCCAATGAGCGGTCGGTATAAATAAATCCAAACGCAAGGAGAAATAGAAGAAGCCGAAAGAGCATAAAAAAACTCTAGCAATCTGACGCGGTTTTCTGAAATCTAGTTGCACGCGTAAGCCTTTGCCGATTTGGTAACTTCGCATATAATTCCGTTGAAGCAAGACCTTCCGTTACCCGTCATAGACCGAAATGGTTCGAGATAGAGATGCTCTACAAGCCCAACTTTTGCTGTCATTGCGGTGAGAAAATAGAACGCCTCGAGTGGAATCTGCTCACAAGCCGAAGATTTTGCGTTGTATGTTCAACCGAAAACCGAAGGCATGACATTCTTCCGCGGGTAGCTGTTACGGTCGGGGCGTTGGCGCTTATGTTCGGGTTTGGCAGCCTCTGGACCGGTTCGGGCCGAGCGGAACTACCGTCCGCTGAGAGAGCAGTCGGTATACGGTCTTCAGTACCCTCAACGGGAGCATCTCCGCTGGTGGCACCAGTTGAACAGAATCGGCCAGAGGTTCCGGCTTCGAATGTTGAAACGGCCGAACAGGTTCGGAGTGGTCCCACCGGCATGGCCGTCGGGGATGAGAAGGCCGACAAGTATTTCTGCGGTGCCCTCACCAAAAAGGGCACACCATGTTCACGATAAGTGAAAGCCAGGGGCATGCGGTGCTTTCAGCATGAAGGAAGGGCGGCGGCACCCGCGTCGTGATGACGAAATATTTCGCAACAAACTGTTGATGTTTGCATCAAAATAGCCGAAAATATGAGATTCGTGGTGGTTCACCTGCATCTCTGCGACCCTAAAATCCCGGTTCAGAAAAGTTAAGATGAAACCTTTAGCTCAGAATACCCTCATTCAGAACAGATATCTGATTGTCCAGCTGATCGGCAAAGGTGGCATGGGCGAGGTTTATCTAGCCGTCGATCAAAGACTGGGAAGCGCGATAGCATTAAAGCGTTGCTTCTTTGCCGGTGACGAGAACCTCGGCGGTGCGTTCGAACGGGAGGCTCGGGTACTCGCGAGGCTTCGTCATCCAGTACTTCCAAAGGTCAGCGATCATTTCGGGGAAGGCGACGAACAATTCCTCGTGATGGAACATATCTCTGGCGATGATCTTTCCAAGAGGATAGAGGCGAACGGAAAACCATTTCCTCTTAGCTGGGTGATGTTTTGGGCAGATCAACTTCTTGACGCTCTTTCATATCTGCATTCGCACGAGCCACCGATCATTCATCGAGACATCAAGCCGCAGAACCTAAAGTTGACCGACGAGAATCATATCGTCCTGCTCGATTTCGGGCTTTCGAAGACATCGACGGGCCTGACGAATCTTTCGTCTGGAACCGGAAGCACCGGAAGCGTTGTCGGTTATACGCCGCACTATGCTCCGATGGAGCAGATCCGCGGAATCGGCACGTCATCCCGCAGCGACCTCTATTCACTCTCAGCAACGCTTTATCAGCTGATGACGAATATGATACCGGCGGACGCTCTAACGCGCGCGGACGGACTTCTTAACGGTTCGCCGGATCCGATTAAGGCCCCGACCCTCCTGAATCCGGAGGTGCCGCCGGCTGTCTCGGAAGTGATCTTGCACGGCATGGAAGTGAGTCAGGAGAAGCGTTTCTCGAACGCCAGAGAGATGCAAAAGGCTCTTCGAAAAGCGTTCTCAGAAATGCAGAACGCAATGGCTGCACAGACGGTCGCATTTAATGCGTCTGACCTCCAGGCGAATGGCGAGCCTGCAGGAGCGCAGCAAAATTTCGACGCGACTGAGGTGATGGATCCCGAGGCACTTCGAGCTATCTCGAACCCGATAGGTGCCGCCGTCGGTTCGTCCGGTTTCTCGGAAAGCATTTCTCAGCCGCAAGCTCCGCCGCCTGTCGATCTGAATGCGACGATCGCATATGACTCCGGCCTCACGGGCGACTCGATTAAGCAGAGCGATGTGAAAACCGAAGTATTCAATGTTGGATCTACAGGGGGAGCGTTTCCGCCGGTCCCAAGTGAAGCCCAACGGTTTGAACCGTCGATGCCACAGGCAGATCCGGGTGAAAACTTCGCGCCGACGACCGACTATTCGAGTCTTTCGAACGATGCCGCGGTCGGATACAACGACCAGTCATCACCGGCAGAAGTGTACTCGCCCGAGCATACCGTTCCTTACGTCGCCTTAGATCATGGAGCGATCGGTAATGGCGAGCAGGATAGCTCGCCGTCGCCTCTTGTGGCTGACAGCCACCCTGTCCAGGAACAGAATTCCTATGCCGCGGCTGCTGATGCGGCACCTCCGGCGCTCTCCGCCCAGCCGAAGACGAAAGGCTCGACCGGAAAGATCGTGGCAATTTTGGGCGGACTGTTCATCTTCTTTGTTGCGGTTCTCGCCGTCGGCGGGGGCGGGTATTATTACTATACGAACTACTACGCAGCGGAGCAGGCTGATCCGTCGCCTTCTCCCGAGCCGACTGTCGAGCCAACGCCGCTGCCCTCCCCGACCGTAGAAGCTCCGGTATTGACAGACAACACCAACAGCTCGGATTCAAACACGAATTCGGGCAGTACTGACACGAACAGCCTTTCGGTTGCTCCGACTCCTGAGCCAACTCCGACAGAGCGGCCCGCACAGGTAGACCGGCCTGACACGCGGCCGACGCCTGCGGGCACAAGGCCGCCGCCGGCTACCCCAAGGCCGAAAGCAACCCAAACGCCGCGTCCGCAGCCGACCAAAAAGCCGGGTGGAACGGGCCCGGTAATACTTCAGTAATGAGGTTTTGACGAAAATGCATAGAACAAACTTCTTACGAAATGGTGTGCTTTCACTTGTCGCAGCAGGTCTGCTAACAATGTTCGCGTTCGGACAGGAACCGTCTAGGCGAGACATCCGCAGATCAAACCAATTGGTAACGGATGGCAATAAGGCGTTCAACCAGAAGAATTATCGCAACGCGATCGAAAAGTATGCGGAGGCCGTTGTGCTTGTTCCGCGTAATGCGGCCGCCCACTTCTGGAAAGGCTATGCACATTACTATTTGAAGGAATATCCAATTGCATTGACCGAACTCAACCTTGCCGAAGAGCAGGGACACCCGGCAGTGGACGTTTCCAAAGTGCGATGGTTCCTTCACTATGAG
>JAQSDP010000175.1 GCA_029945985.1 bacterium
AAAGATAATTATATAAGTGCGGCGACGCTTTCGCACGAGAACTTGATCCTTGGCGAACGCGGCGGCAACACGCGGCGGATGATCGACGAGTTTTTCGCGGCCGCGAACGTGCGGCCCAACGTGACGATGGAACTTTCGCGGCAAGAGGCGATAAACCTAATGGTTGCGGCGAACCTCGGCGTCGGTATGGCCGGTGCAAAAACCGTCGCCCGCGAGATCCGCGATGGCAAGCTTATCTCGTGGCTGATCGAAGGCGCCGAGATCAAATGGGAACTCGGCCTCGCCCGACTCCGCGGCGGACACTTCTCGCCGATCGGGAAGGAATTCGTTCGGCTGTGTAAGGAAAGCTTTGTCGAGCGTGAGAAAGAATTGAAGGCTAAGCGGTAATCAACCGCAGATGGAGGCGATAAACGCTGCTATGAATTTGGGTGGGAGAATAAAAGCTTTGTCGGGTTTGAAATTTCTCGCAGTTGTCTGCGTCTATCTGTGTTTATCTGCGGTTAATTCTCATGCCCAAGGCCTGCCCCTCGCGACGCCGGCGTCGGTTGGGATGAACGCGGCGAAGCTGGATCAGATCGAGGCGTTGGTGAACGCGGACATCGCTGATAAAAAGCTGCCTGGTGCCGTGGTGATCGTGGGCCGAAAAGGGAAGATCGTTTACCGCAAGGCCTTTGGTAATCGAGCTCTTGTGCCGACGGTTGAGAAGATGACGGTCGATACGATCTTCGATGTTGCTTCGCTCACTAAACCCGTCGCGACCGCTCCGTCGATAATGATCCTGATCGAACAGGGTAAACTCCGTCTGAACGACACCGTCGGCAAGTTCATCCCCGATATCGACGACGAATCCACCAAACGCGTCACCATCCAGCAGCTCCTAACCCATACCTCCGGCTACCGCCCCGACTTCGACCTCAACGAAAAATGGACCGGCCGCGAAGGAATGCTCGGCGCTTTGAAGAAGGAAAAACTGCGAGCCGCTCCCGGGACGAGGTTTGTTTACTCGGACATCGGATTCATCGTATTGGGGGAAATTGTTCAGAAATTGACTGGTATGGCAGTCGACAAAATGAGTGGGTCCTCCTTCTCAATGCTAGGAATGCTCCAGAGCTCGTTCACGCCGTACGAGGAGTTGAAAAGGATTCCAAGCGATGTCCCTACAAACGAGTTTCAGCGGTTGCAAAGAGAACAAGCGTTGATCAGCGGTCGAAATGAACTAAGAAGTAGGACGATCGCTCCGACGGAGAAGATAAAGGCACAAGCAGGATATCTCGGTGGGGTTTACGACGGCGACGGCTCCATTGGCGAAGCTATGCTCCGGGGTTTCGTGCATGACCCTACCGCGAATCGGATGTTCGGAGTCGCAGGACACGCCGGGCTCTTCTCAACCGCCGACGATCTCGCGAAGTATGCGCAGATGTTGCTCAACGGCGGAACGCTAAACGGCAAACGCATTCTTTCCCCCCAGACAGTCTCAAAGATGACGTCGCCGTATGTTGTTTCTGAATCCGGCGACACCCGGGGACTTGGGTGGGACATTAACACGTCATTTTCGGCAAACCGCGGGGATCTATTTCCGCTCGGCTCTTTTGGCCACACTGGATTCACCGGTACTGGAATGTGGATCGACCGGGTTTCGAATACATTTGTCATATTTATGTCGAACCGCGTTCACCCGGACGGCAAGGGTGACGTAACGCCGATAAGGGCAAAGGTCTCGACGGTCGTTGCTTCCGCGATCGAGGACGTTCCGATAGAGGTTTATCGTCTTGCTGAAAGTACCTATCAGTCGCAGGTAGCTGCTCAGATACCGGGATTCAAGGAACGTGTCGAGGCTTCCAGACGGCCTGCGGCCGTTGCAGGCGGGACGCCTGCGGTCCAGTCGACGGTATTGAATGGCATCGACATCCTCGAAAAGAATAGTTTCAAGGAACTCGAAGGCAAAAAGATCGGGCTCGTAACAAACCACACAGGACGCAATCTCGCAGGGAAGTCGACGATCGACATTCTGCACGAAGCGAAGAACGTCGATCTCGTGTCGATCTTCGCGCCGGAGCACGGAATTCGGGGGGAGCTCGATACAGAGAAGATCGACGACACGAAGGATGAGAAGACCGGGCTGCCGGTTTACTCGCTATATAAGGACGGGATGCGTCGGCCGAAGCCGGAACAGTTAAAGGATCTCGACGCGATCGTTTACGACATCCAGGATATCGGTGCTCGGTTCTATACATACACCGCGACGCTCAAGAACGTGATGGAGGAGGCCGCGAAGGCGAAGATCCCCGTGTACGTTCTCGACCGGCCCAACCCGATCAACGGCAACGATGTCGAAGGCTCGCTTGCGGACGAAGACAAACTCTCGTTCATCGCTGCACACACGATCCCCGTGCGATATGGCCTCACGATCGGCGAACTCGGCCAAATGATGAACACTGAGCGGAAGATCGGGGCTGACCTCCTCGTGATCAAGATGGAAGGCTGGTCCCGTTCGATGTGGTTCGACGAGACAGGTCAGACATGGGTGAACCCGTCGCCGAACATGCGTTCGCTGACGCAGGCGACGTTGTATCCGGGAATCGGTTTGCTGGAGACGACAAACCTCAGCGTCGGCCGCGGGACCGACACGCCCTTCGAAGTGCTCGGCGCACCATGGCTCGACGGACAGCGATTGGCGAAGCATCTCAACGAGCGGAATCTCCCGGGCGTCAGGTTCATCCCTGTCCGGTTTAAGCCAAACGCTTCCGTCTTTAAGGATGAGAATCTCGGCGGTGTGAACATCGTCATAACGGATCGAGCCAAGTTCCGATCGGTCCGAACCGGCATCGAGATCGCTGCCGCGTTGCGGAAACTGTACCCGACCGATTGGCACGTCGAACGCTACGGTCGGCTTCTTGTAAACGCGGAGTTTCTGGCGGCAGTAACCCGCGGCGAAACGCCGGACGCGCTTGAAAAATTGTGGAATGTTGGTATAACCAATTTTGATAAACGTCGGGCATCCTATTTGCTTTATAAATAGCTAATTGGGATTCTGCATTTCCCGACATTCGTCATTTTTGTAATAAGTTGTTAACAATCAATGGTTTCGGCAGGTATACCTGAGGTTCGCTTCCGCGAAGCAATAACGAAATTTTGGATATTTTTCCAATTCCGTAATCGAATCTTATGGATTTCGGCAAGCTAGAACTCACCAAATAGAAAGAGGAAACGGTTCGTATGAGCATAAAAAACTGGGGCTCGATATTTTGTGCGATGGCATTTGCTCTTTGCCTTAGCACCTTTGCATTAGGACAGGAAATCACCGGAACGATCGTCGGAACGGTGAAGGATTCTTCGGGCAGCGTCGTGCCCGGAGCCACGGTATCGATCACTGATCCGTCCAAAGGAGACATCGTTGTTCGAACCATCACCACGAATGATAGCGGTGAGTTCAGCGCGCCAAATCTCTCGGTCAGCACCTACAGTATTTCGGTCGAGGCACCTAACTTTAAGCGTGCCGTCCAGACGGGAGTCAAGGTTGACGTGGGACAGCGCCGCTCGGTGGACGTAACTTTAGAAGCGGGACGGATTGAAGAGGTTGTCACAGTACAGGCTGATTCAATCGCAGTAGACCTACAGTCCGCCACTTCGGGAACAATAATTACGGGTACTCAGGCCCGCGAGATTCCGATCAACAACCGTAACTGGGTGCAGTTGATCACACTTGCCCCTGGCGTTTCTAATGATCTCGCCGATCAGGTTTACGTAGGAACAACGAACCCTGACGGACAGGCGAATACCGTGAACATTTCTGTCAACGGTGCCCGGAGCAGCCAGAACACTTTCACCGTTGACGGAGCTGACGTGACGGACCGCGGCTCGAACATCACGATCCAAGCCTACCCCAGCGTTGATTCGATCGGCGAATTCCGGGTACTTCGCTCACTCTACCCGGCAGAATCCGGTCGAAGCGGCGGTGGCCAGATTAACGTAGTCACAAGGTCGGGCGGTAGTAAATTCAGCGGGAGCGCCTATATCTTCACGCGCAACGAGGCCTTCAACGCAAACAACTTTCTCACCAACAGCATCACCGGTACTCCGCCTTTCGGCCGGGACGAAAATGGTAAGGCGAAGCGAGCTCCGTTTCGCTACTACAACTATGGCTGGACGTTGGGAGGGCCAATCGCCTTTCTAAGATTCGGTGACGGTGAGGAAGACAGCGTTTTTAAAAGATACGATAGAACATTTTTTTTCGCCTCTCAAGAAATCCGTCGCGACCGCCGATTTACATCGCCGGTAACGACAAGCGTACCGGACGCAAGTCTTCGAAACGGTATTTTCCCGATCGATGTTTGTACTGCACGTCGTTATCTAGGCGAAAACTGCACGGGTGGAGCCAATGTCGTTGCGGCTGGTAATCCTATACCTGCAGATCGTGTGAGCCCTGCTGCAGTAGCCTACTTGAATGGGGTGTACCGCCAATTGGATCTTCCAAACAACCGTACTGCCGGGAATCCATTCGGCCTCACGACGCAGATACCAAATGAGGCAGATTTTCGCCAGGAACTTTTCAAGATCGATCACAGCGTTAGTGACAAGTGGTCGATGTATTATCGATATCAGCAGGACAAGATCCCGACACTAGACGGGAACGCTCTGTTCTCCTCGGGCTCGAGCCTTTCAGGAGTCTCGACAACGTCGACTAACTCACCGGGCCGAACCCACACCTATCAAACAACTTATGTAATCAGGCCGAATCTAATCGTGGAGGGTCGATACAACTATGGATATGGAGCGATCTTGAGTGAGAATGTAGGTCTCCTTTCTCTTGCTCGCACCCAGGTTCCGGTGACACTTCCTTATGCGAATGAGAGGGATCGAATTCCCACGGTTACCGGAAACGGCTTCACAGGATTAACGAGCTTCGGTCCGTACGACAATTTTTCGTGGAAGCAGAATTTCACGGGCGGGCTTTCCTGGATCGTGGGCAGCCATACGATGAAGTTTGGATCGACCTACTCTCTTTACAGAAAAAATGAAAACGCTCTTGCTGGGAACAACGAGGGTAACTTCAGCGCATTTAACGCCGTGCTTGCCCCGGGCGTATCGACCACAACTGAGAATTACCCATTGCCCGGCGGCGGAGTT
>JAQSDP010000176.1 GCA_029945985.1 bacterium
GCTTGAGCGTTGAAGCTTGCGTCGGTCTGCGACTTGATCGACGTTTCCGATTCGGACATCTCGACTACATTTTCAGCGTCGGCGGGAAGCTGGTCGGTGCGAACGTTCAGTTGGCCGTCGTCTAGAGAAACGCGTACGTTCGCTCCACCGAAGATCGAAGAATTGTCCTTGATGATGAGCGTGCTGTTGGGCCGGACCGTCAGAACGGAACCGTCGATCATCTGAACGATCGCCTTGCCGTCCGATTGAGTCTGGATCGTATCGCCGGCGGCGATGAAGGTCTCTCTCGTGACAACGACGGTCTCGCGGGTTGCTGCCCTGATTATCCGGACGTCCCCTTCGAAGGAAAGGATGCTGGCCGCGTTCTTCGGCTGCGGCATCACGTTCTCTTGGGAGAACCAATTGTTTCGCATAGCGAGCCAGGAAGAGATCCCGATGATCAGCGAGATCACAAGGATCCCGACCAGTCCGTAGATCGTGCTACGGCGGATTTTCCACCATTCTACGTAGAACTTCTTATACTGAGGTTCCATCAGAAGCTAGATCACGCCGGGTTCGTCCCGGAATCCGGTCTGTTTCCTTCTTCAACTTCCTGTTCTTCGGATCTCGGGAAGATAAGAGAAAGCACTATGGAAGCCGCGATCGCAAGAACAACGACCGCGAGCGAGATGTTTATCACCATCTGCTTGATCTCGTCGTCGTTGGTCTGGAGACGGCGAAGCAAATCGGCAAAGGCACCCATGCTGCTCTCACCCGTCAATAATAGCAGACCTGTTACCAGAAGAGGCAGAAGCATTTTCAGGCCGATGAACGTAAGCACGGCTGCCAGGCCGTACTTGAGAAAATGAAATCGTTGGGCAACATCGGCGAGAAGGAAGTAGAACGTGCGAAGGCCCAGGATCGCGAAGATGTTCGAAGTGTATACGATGAACCTATCGGTAGTAATGCCGAAGATCGCCGGTATCGAATCGACCGCGAAGACAAGGTCCGCTACGTTGATAACGATTAGTACAAGCAGCAAAAGCGTACCCGTTCGCCGTCCATTTTCGATAATGAGAAAGCGGTCACCCTGGTAATTCTTGGATATTCGAATGAACCTCGTTGCGGACTTAACCAGAAGACTTTCTTCCGGCTCGAAGGCTTCGTCCTCCCGGAACATAGTGACGCCGGTGTACACAAGGAATGCGCCCGCCAAATACAACACCCAATGGAAGCGATCGACGATTTCAACACCCGCGAAGATCATCACCAACCGCATCACAAGAGCCATGAAGATTCCCCAGAACAGCACCCGATGCTGATATTTCAGTGGAACCTTGAAGAAATTGAATATCAAAAGGAATACGAACAGATTATCGATCGAAAGCGAAAGCTCGATCAGGTAGCCGGTTAGAAACTCTTTCGATTTGAAGGACCCGAATTGAAGAAAAATGAACCCGCCGAACAAGAGTGCAAGACATACCCAAACCGCACTCCAAATCACCGTTTCCTTCCGAGACGGAGCATGAGACTTTCGGTTAACGATGCCGATGTCGACAAACAGCGCGACAAATACTACCGCGAAGAACGACAACCAAACCCACACCGGATACTCGATAGGCGTCATAGAACAATCTGGCCGACCTAGCTTAAAGCTGACGTTCGAACAGAATTAATTATCTTATCGAATTCCAGGATTTGAACCTATTACGAACCGCGACTGGAAACGTTGGAGATGAAGGAAAGAATAAGTTCCAGCCCAACTTGGTCGACCTCGGAAAAATCATTCAGCCGGTCGCTGTCTATATCCAATACGCCGAACACCTCGCCCGCCGAGTCGAACATTGGAATCACGATCTCCGATTTGGAGGCGGAGCTGCACGCGATGTGCCCCGGGAACTCGTCCACGTTCGGCACGATCGTCGTCGATCGGGTGCTGTATGCGTGGCCGCAGACGCCGCTGTCGAAGTCGATCCGAGTGCATGCTAGTGGCCCTTGAAACGGACCGAGCACAAGCTGATCGCCTTTCTTCAAATAAAAGCCGACCCAGAAAAATCCGAACGCCTCCTTGAGCACCGCGGCGACATTCGCGAGATTGGCGATCAGGTCGCTCTCACCGGAAATGAGTTCTTCGATCTGCGGGACTAACTCGGCGTAGATGGTCTCTCGGTCGGCGGCTTTTGAAAATGCAATGCTTTCGGCCATTCTCCGATTCTATCCGGTGACGGTGAGCGTCTGCAATCTTTGGCTTCTCGGCTATAATCCTTGGCCATGGAAGCCTTCACTAAAATCTCAGCGGTCGCGATCGGCGGAGCTTTTGGAGCGGTGGCCCGATATCTGATTAACATCTCGCCGCTCGCAAACGTTTTCGATAGATTTCCGCTCCCTACGTTCGTCATCAATGTCAGCGGTTCCTTCCTCATCGGCTTTTTGCTGATATTACTGACCGATCGATTCGAAGTAAGCGATGTAGTGAGAATGGCCGTTATCGTCGGATTCCTGGGAGCCTTCACCACATTCTCGACGTTCGAAATGGAGATCTATGGCCTTACGACGGAGCGCGATTATATGGCGGCGTTAACTTATTTACTGCTTAGCGTCGGGTGCGGATTCGTCGCAGTTGTCGCGGGTGTGAGGCTCGGGCGTTCATTTATTTGAGCTCGATCAGTTGCTGTCGGGCTTTCCGTACGACCGAAGCTGCTGATAGAGCAGTTTCCGCCGAAGCCGTGATATGCCCCATTTTCCTTCCGGGCTTTGGTTCAGCTTTGCCGTAAAGATGTAGTTTCACGCGCCGGTCACTAAGAGCGGCGGACCAGTGAGGCTCACCCTTTTGCCACACGTCACCGAGAAGATTCGCCATCGCAGCTGGACGGAAGAACTCGGTCGAACCAAGAGGCAATCCGCAGACGGCCCGTACCTGCTGCTCGAACTGCGATGTAACGCACGGCCCGAATGTTAGGTGGCCGGAGTTATGCGGGCGCGGAGCGATCTCGTTGACCAGCACGTTCTCATCGGTCGTAACGAAGAACTCTACACACATCGTGCCGACATAAGCGAAGGCATCCGCGATGCTGCGGGTGATCTCGACCGCTTCCTGAAAGACACTTTCACTTACAAATGCGGGAGCGAATGAAACGTCAAGGATGTGGTTCGCGTGCTCATTCTCGATCACGCCGTAATGCACGAAATTCCCAGCCTGATCGCGGGCGCAGACTACCGACATTTCCTTTTCAAACGCTACAAACGCTTCGAGGATCGAATCGCGCCCGTCCATAGTAGCAAATGCTTCATCGAGATCGGAGTGCGCGCGGATCTTGGCCTGGCCTTTACCGTCGTATCCGAATCCGGCGGTCTTTAACACCGAAGGATATCCGAGCGCGTCCGCCGCACGATAAAGGTCATCGTTGGACTTGATGTGGCGATATGGCGTAACGGGAAAACCGTTGGCGGATAGAAATGTCTTTTCGCGAAGCCGGTTCTGAGTAGTGTGAAGGATCTCGCCCTTCGGGTGCACATCCACAAACTCAGCCGCCGCTTCGACAGTTTCCGAAGGAACGTTCTCGAACTCGAACGTGACGACGTCGACGCTCCGCGCAAACTCGCGAACACGGTCGAGATCGTCGTAGCTAGCCGAGGTCTCGACATCGGCTACCTGGCCGGTCGGCGTGTCGCTGTCTGGCGAGTAAGTATGGACACGGTAGCCCATCTTTCGCGCCTCGATAGCGAACATACGCCCGAGCTGGCCGCTGCCGAATACACCGATGGTTGAGTTTGGAAGTATAATCCGGGTCACGCTTGGTTGAAGTTCAAGAAGCGATAGGTTAACCCGTTTGCCACGCTTTTGGCGAATCTACCGTGCGTTGGAATTGGTAAGCTGTTCGATCGTCTGTTGCGTCTGTTGGGTCCGATTGGTGTGTGCGTTAAGACCCGGGCTTATTCCCACGAAATTCCCAACGCGTTGGCTTTTCTGGCGGTCGGCCTCGGCCCGGGAAAGCCCAGCGTCCGGCTGATTCGCAGGTTGCGCCGCAACTCGTTTCAGGTCAGTTGAACTAACCTGGTTCACTGACTGCGCCAATCCCAAATAGATGTAGTATCCGCCGCCAGCCAGGGCGGCAAATATCAACAGAGAAATGAGGGCATTGCGGCGGGGCGGCTTGTTGGATGCGATCCGGTCGGTTGGGCGGTAGAGCAATTTATGGCAGCGGCGACATTCCAGATCGCTTGAAAAGTTTGAAAGTCCGCAGTTTACGCATTTGATCGAGTTCATTCGGGCAGGCCTCCTGTGCGGGAAGTTCCTGATAGAAGTAAATGCTCAATCAACCGACGTGTCAATAAAATTCGTAACTACAGCTTCGCCTTGAGTACAGTTTTCGTCTGCTTCGAGCGGAAAGCGTGGAGCTTCTTGCGAAGGTCAGGCCGCGAGTTTGCGAGGATCGAGATGGCCAGCAGGGCGGCATTCTTTGCGCCCGCCTCGCCGATGGCGAGCGTTCCGACCGGAACGCCGGCCGGCATTTGGGCGATCGAGAGGAGCGAGTCGAGTCCCTTGAGTGCTTTGCTTTCAACGGGAACGCCCAGCACCGGCAGCACCGTCTGCGACGCGCACATTCCCGGCAGATGCGCGGCTCCACCCGCGCCGGCGATGATCACCTCGATCCCGCGTTCCTCTGCGGATCTTGCAAACTCAAACAGCAGATCCGGAGTGCGATGGGCCGATACGATCTTCGTCTCATGCGGCACGCCGAATTCATTTAGCACGATGGAGGCCTGCTCCATCGTCGGCCAGTCAGACTTACTGCCCATAATGATCGAAACGACCGGAGTTTGATTCTTTTTAGAGGCCATAATGCGAAGTCTATTTCGCTGGCAGCTTTGGGCACCAGAGCTTCATTTCGTTATCGTAGATTCTGATCACGATGCCGCCCATGTGAGCCTCGTCAGCGTAGCACTCGATGTCGTCGATGTAGCAGATGTGGCTGTCACGTGTCTCGTTCGTGTCCGCGTACCAGGCGACGAATCCGCCGGAGAAGGATTCATTTCCGAATCCGAGCTTACGCCCGTACTGATCTCCAGCCTTTGCACAGCATTCGAAGCAGACGTAATTTCGATAGCGCACGTT
>JAQSDP010000177.1 GCA_029945985.1 bacterium
ATTCGCGGGCTCAGCGGTAGGCGGTTGGGACGGTGAGATACCTTTTGGAATTTGCGGCTCAGGTGGTGCGAACAAGTCTGAAAGACTCGGGCTCTTGGCGATATCGTAGATGCCGAAAGATATCTTTGTCCCCTCATCCGCGGACGTCGATAGGCGGTTTGTCGTCGGGTTCGCTCCGGGCGAGCAGGCGGTGAAGAAGACACACGAGTAACACACGATCAGCATCGTTAATCTCATACTTTTGTTCCTCCGATGTGGTTAGACACCGCAGGAACAAAAGGGTTCCCGCGAAACGATCAATCGTGATCGATCTCGTCTTTCGCGATCTCCGCGACGGACATCGGCCGACGCTGCTTTCGCCAGAAATGGCGGACGACCAGAAAGCCGGGAAGTCCGATCACGAGAGCGAACGGCAACGCACCCACCACGAATGTAACGAGGCCAAGAATGAATCCGAGAGCAACGTCGAGGCCGGCTCCGAACGATTCGCCCAGGCGAGAATTGAAGTTTGACGAGCTTGCTGAGATCGCCGCGGGCGTTTGGAGTTTGACCTTGATAGTCGAGAGGCTGGCCTGGTTTTCGAGATACCTTTTGCGGCCTTCGACCTTCTCGATCTCGCCGCGGACCTCTGCAAGTTCGCCCTGGACGTATAAAGCGTCCTCGACACTCGAAGCGCGTTTCATAATTTCGAGGTACTGCTGTTCGAGAGCTTTTTGTGCTTTTAACCGTGCTTCGACATCGATGAACTCTTCGGTGACATCTTCGCCCTTGATCGTTTCCATCAGGACTGTGTCGGCCGTGGAGCGCATCTCGTCGAGGGCGGACTGGAAGCGGTCGGCGGGAACGCGAAGCGACATCGTAACGGTGTCGCGTTTCTTGATCTGCAAGTCACTCGTGCTTTGGTTCGATTCGACGACATAGCCGCCTTTTGAGTCGGCGATGCTTGATATCTTTTGCTGAGCTTCTTCGGGGTCGGCCGTTTCGAGTTGGAGATCGGCGTTGCGGATGACCTTGCGCTCGATATTTACCGGAGCGTCTTGAACAACTTGAGCTTGGGCGAGTGATGTTTTCTGGACGACGTTTTTGACCGTTGTACGGCGAGAACGGTGTTCCTGTTTTGACGCTACCGTACTAGCGGCGGCATTCGCGTTCATCGAGCTAGGAACTTCGCGGTCGGATACGGCGTCCGTGGCCCCGACGTCATTCGAACTTACGGGTTTGTTGGCCGTAGCGGCCAAACCGCCTCGATCGCCTCCGCCGCAACCCGAGAAGAGTGCGATCGTGAGGATCGCGGAGAGAGTGAGATATTTCATGGTTCCTCCTTGAAGTTTCCACTTCACCGGAAGAACGATTCAGGCTACCCGGCCTTGCGTGCTACTTCTTCAAAACTTTCGCCGCGGAAGAATGCGGCCGTGGCGCGGAACAGACGGCGAATTGCTCGAAATATTTTGGGGAAAAACCAAAAGAAGAAGATCAGGAACACGATCAGCACAATCGCTATGACGACTGGAGCAAAAACGGCAAGGAATGTGCCGGTAATCGCGATCGCGTCTTCAACTAGCGAGAGGATCCAGTTTGAGACGGGTTCGGGTGAAAGGTTGGCTCCGATGCGGGCAGTTGCCTTGGTTCCGTGAGACGCTAATGACAAACCACCGCCGATCAGGGTTGCCGGAATTACGACCTCCGGGCTCATATCCGAAACTGCTGCCCACGCAACGATCGCTCCCGCCGGAACGCGGATGAAGGTGTGGACGACATCCCAAACGCTATCGACGTACGGGATCTTGTCGGCAAAGAACTCAACGATATACAGGCCGCCCGCAATTCCGATGATCCACCAGTTATCGAGTACGTCGAGCCCGCCCGGGAGTTTGACGCTGCCGAATTTCTGCAGCAGGCCGAGTACCGAAACGGTCGCGTATAGATTGATGCCGCTTGTCCAAGCGGAACCGAGTGCAAGGCTGAGCGTCGAGAACCATTCCATTGGCGAACCTCCGTTTAGAGTTCAAACTTTAGTTCGGTTCCGAAGGTAAGACAAGCTAAAGCAACTCTGAACCTCTTTTACGATTCTTCCTCTTCTCCAGTTCCGTCGCCGTCCTTCTTGAAGCCGAATTTTTCGAGGCGATATTGGAGTGTTCGGAAGGTCAGGCCGAGGAGCTTGGCGGACTTAGTGATGTTGTTGTCGGTCCGGTCCATCGCCTGCATTATGAGGCTGCGTTCTACGTCTTCGAAGTTCACTCCTTCCGCGGGCAGGCGGAAATTGGTGATGTCGCCGCCGACCGCTGTGGGCCTCGCGCCCTGCAGCATTTCGGGTGGCAGATCGTCCACGGTGATGGTGTCGTTCTCGCTGAGCAGGATCGCGCGTTCGATGGCCGATTCAAGTTGCCGGACGTTGCCGGGATAGTGGTAATCGTTGATCAGCTTCTTCGCATTTGGCTCGATCTTGATCTCGCGAGCGGTTCCGCGGGTGTGCTTCTTGACGAAGTAGTCGATCAGAACCGGCAGATCCGTAGTGCGTTCGCGAAGGGGTGGGATCTCGATAGAAAGTACGTTTAGGCGATAGTAAAGATCCTCGCGGAAACGCTTTTCTTCGGTCATCTTCAGCAGGTCGCGATTGGTCGCCGCGAGTACACGGACGTCGATGGGGATCTCCTTAATTCCGCCGACCCGTCGGATCTCTTTTTCCTGCAACGCGCGCAGCAGCTTCGCCTGAAGTGCGATATCAAGCTCGCCGATCTCGTCCAGAAACAGCGTTCCGCCGTCGGCTATTTCGAACAGCCCTTTCTTCTCGCCTACCGCTCCGGTGAACGACCCTTTCTCGTGACCGAACAGTTCGGATTCGAGCAGATTCTCGTTGATCGCCGCACAGTTCACCGCCTGGAACGTGTTGCTCGCACGGAGGGAATTCATGTGGATCGAACGCGCGATCAGTTCTTTACCCGTACCGCTCTCCCCGCGGATCAAGACTGTCGAGTTGGACTTGGCGATCTTTAGGATCAACTTCTTGACCTTGTCCATCTCGGGGGAGACGGAAACGATCTCAGTGTCGAGCGCGGAGAGCTTGTTTAGCGAGCGCGATACCGTCTCGAGCAGTTTCGCCTGATCGTAAGGCTTCTGGAGATAGTCGAATGCGCCGAGCCGCAACGCATCCACCGCCGAATCGACCGAACCATGCGCGGTTAGGAGAATAACGATGATCGACTTGTCGAAGTTGGTCAGTTCCTTGAGCAGATCCAGGCCGGACATGCCGGTCATCTTCAGGTCCGTCAGCACGAGGTCGAAACGCCGCGTCTGGACGAACTTCATCGCCGCCTCACCGGAACTTGCCGTCGTCACATCGTAGCCTTCGCCTGAAAGGATGGTCTCGAGAATCTCTCGCTGGTTCTTCTCGTCGTCAACGACGAGTATGGATTTTCTTGCCATAGATAATAAGATATTACCCCGATAGCCTACGTCTTTGCTTCCTTGCTTGAACCTTCCTCTTCTTGCTTAACCTGTTGCGGGTCTTCCGCTTCCTTTTTGATGCCGGATTTTTCATCAAAGATCGCGTTGATCGCACCTCCGATCAGGATGGAAAGAGCGGTGAGATAGAGCCACAGCAGGAGAATTATGACTGCTCCGAGCGAGCCGTACGTGGCGGCGTATGAATCGAAGTAGCTGAGGTATAGCCGAAAAGCGGCGGAAACCAGCACCCAGAGGATCACTCCGGCCAGTGCCCCGGGAGATATCCATTTCCATTGAAACGCATCGTGATTCGGAGCAAAGTTGTATAGAAGGGCGAAAGCGAGAAGCACCAGAGCGATCGTCGCGATCCATTCCAGCGCTTCGAGCATGATCGGTGCGTCGATCGGCAGGAGTTGATCGAGGATCTGCGATCCGTAGACGGCAAGTCCGAGAGCGGTCAGGATGACCAGCCCTACAGCGACCGTTAGAGTAAGGGACGTCAATTTAGCCCGCAACCAAGAACGGGTCTCTTTAAGGTTATAGACCTCGTTGAGAGTGCCGCGCATATTGTCCACGCCTGCGGAAGCCGACCACAGCGTGATAATTATGCCGAATGTCAGCTTGCCACCGGACGCGCTGGCGGTGACTTCCTCCATCGTGTCCTGGACGAGCTGGAATGCCGACCCGGGCATCACCTGAGCAAGCAGTGTGAACAGCTCTTGCTGCAGTTCCAGCTTGCTGCCCAAAACGAGTCCGAGCAGGGTCATCAGAAACAGGAGCAGCGGAAACAAAGCGAAAGAGAAATAGAACGCTACTTGAGCAGCATTTCCGAGTATGTCGTCGTCGTTTATCTTTTCGTAAAGGCGCGTGAAGAAATTGCGATAGTCGAAATCCATTGCGATCCTCTCATTATCAGGATGAGGCTGCACTGGGAAGACGCAGCACAAATTTCGTACCATCATCTACCTTCGACTCGACTTCGATTGTACCGTTCTGTACATCGACTGTCTTTTGTACGATCGCGAGGCCGAGGCCGGTCCCGGTTTCTTTGGTGGAGAAATAGGGCTCAAAGATCTTTTCAAGATTCTCTTCGGGAATTCCTGAGCCGGTATCGGAAATCTCGAACCGGACATGGCGGTCCTCGGGAGATATTCGAACATTCAGGTTACCGCCACTACTGCCCATCGCTTGAACTGCGTTGATGAACAGGTTGTTGAACACGGAGCGGAGGAACTCGGGGTCACCCATGATCTGGGGAACATCCTCGTGCTCGACTACGGCGATCTTAATATTGTTTTCCGCTGCCTGGGCCTCGACGATCCGGAGCGAATCTTGGACCACCTGGCGAGCGTCGATAGGCCTAAGTTTCACATTGGCGGGGCGGGAATAGTTCAGGAAGTCAGAGATCTGTTGGTTGATGCGAGCGACCTCATCTTTCAGCTGCGACGTTAACTTGACGAAATTCTCTTTCCGGTCCGGCTCCTCGGGTGCAAATTTCGATCGAAGGTGATCGAGCGTGAGGTTGATGTAGTTCAGAGGGTTGCGGATCTCGTGGGCGATTGCCGAACCTAGCCGGCCGATCACGGCGCTCTTTTCGGCCTGCTGGAGTTGGCCTTCCAACTCTCGGGTCTTCGCCAGCTCGCTAGCC
>JAQSDP010000178.1 GCA_029945985.1 bacterium
GAACATTTCCCGGCCAAGAGTATGCTCGGAGCGCGTTCATGGCTTCTTCGTTGATCGGCTTAGTGACGGAGCTCTGCGAAGCGGCAGATTTGGCAATGAAGCGGCGGATCAAGGCGGGTATGTCATCGGGCCGGTCGCGCAACGCCGGCAACAAGATCTCGATAACGTTCAAACGATAGAAAAGGTCTTCCCGAAAGTTACCGGCCTCGACTTCCTTAGCGAGATCGCGATTCGTCGCGGCGATGAAGCGGGCGTCGAACTTCTCTGGAAGCGACGACCCGACAGGTGTGACTTCGTGCTCCTGCAAAGCTCGCAGCAGACGAACCTGAAGCCCGACCGGGATCTCGCTGATCTCGTCGAGGAAAAGCGTCCCGCCCTCGGCCGAGCGAAACAGCCCCTTCTTGTCGGCAACCGCACCTGTGAAAGCTCCTTTCGTATGGCCGAAGAGTTCGCTCTCGAGCAACGACTCCGGGAGGGCACCGCAGTTCACTGCCAGGAACGGTTTAGCCGAACGGGTGCTGTTGAAGTGCAGCGATCGCGCGACCAACTCCTTGCCGGTCCCGCTCTCGCCGAGGATCAGAACGTTCGAATTGGTATCGGCCACCTTCGACACGAGTTCAAAGACCTTCTGCATCTTCTCACTCGATCCGACGATCTCGGGAAAGTTGTACTGGCGATTCAACTCGCGCCTAAGTGCCCGATTCTCGGCGAATAACGTTCGATTCCGGGCGCCGTTGCGGATCCGCTGCAGCAGATCTTCGTTCACGAACGGTTTCGTGATGTAGTCGTAGGCGCCCTTTCTGAGAGCATGTATCGCCGAATCGACCGATGAAAACGCGGTCATGATTATAACGACCGCATGTTCATCGATGGCTTTGATCCGGTCAAGCAGGGCGAGTCCATCCATCCCGGCCATTTTAATATCGGTCAGGGTTACGGCGATGTCGTGGTCGGGGAAGATCCGGATCGCGGCTTCCGCACTGTCGGCGGTGAATACCTCATAGCCTTCTCCCTCGAGCAAAGTGCGCAGGATCGTCCGCATTAACTCTTCGTCTTCGACGACCAAAACCTTTTGTTTCGCCATATTTACGGCAGTTTACCACATGCCTTTGGCACGTTCTTCGGGAGCGTGTTAGCATCAAAGCATTCTCCTCGGAATTCTCGATGCGGTTGTTGCGAATCTTCCATATCCTGGTGCTGTCAACGCTGTTTGTCCTGACGATATCGGGCCAGCAGACGAACCCTGTCGACCGCCGCGTCGCCAACCCGATCACCGACACGCCTAACATCAATCCGGTTTCAGCTCAGCAGGATATTTCGGCTCCAAAATCTGTCCGTCCGATCGTAAATCCCGAAGGCGGAGACGGTGAGGTCGTGGTGTATTCGGAGAGCAACGCGGTCGAGGGAGAGGGCGGGAAACGTATCGTGACGCATACCGGCAACGTAGATGTCCGTTACGGGATCTATAGGCTCCAAGCCGACAAGATCGTTATCGTCGAGGCCGAGAACAAAATGATCGCCGAGGGCAGCGTGGTGTTCGATCAGGGCGACGATCAGCGAATCACCGGAGTCCGTGCGACCTGGAACTACAAGACCAAACTCGGCAACTTTGAGGAATCGACGGGCTTCACGAATCAAACCAACGACGGAACGGTCATCTACTTTACTGCCGACAAGGTTGAACGCGTCTCGCTGACCGAGGTCGTCGTTACCAACGGGATGTTTACTGCCTGCGAAGAGGCGGTGCCGAAGTGGTCGTTCACCGCGGACGAAGCGCGAATAAAGCAGAATGACCGCGTAAAGCTGAAAGGGGCTAAGTTCAAGATCAAAGACATTACGCTCCTGCCGGTCCCCTTCGCCTCGATCCCGATCAAGAAGCGCGACCGTGCTTCGGGTTTTCTGACGCCCACTTTTGGATTCTCCGGCAACAAGGGATTCCGGTTGTCGGGCGCATACTTTCAGACTCTCGGACGTTCCGCCGATGTCACGCTTCGTACCGACATCTATACGTCACGTGGGATCGGCTACGGTATGGATTTTCGTACCCGTGCCAACTCGCGTTCGTACTTCAACGCTGGCTTCTACGCGGTCAAGGACCGAATTTTTGGAGCGAATGCATCTGCTGAGAATCCGGACGAGGGCGGTTCGGTTGTGTACGCTGAGGGGGTCCAGTATTTTTCTAACGGTTTCACCGCGGCGGCTGACGTTCGGTTGACCTCGAACCTCGCTTTTCGCCAGCAGTTTCTCGACGGCGTGCAGCAGATCATCTCGCCGATCGAAGTTTCGCAGGCATTCGTAAACAAGAGTTGGAATAATTACACATTTAACCTGCTCGCGCGTTCGCAAGTTATCTCGATCCCGAACGTGAGTGTAAAATCGCGCAATCTCCCGAGCGTGAATTTCGAGAAGCGGCCGTCGCAGTTGTCATTCCTCAAGCCCGTGTATTTCTCGTACAAGGCGAGTGTCGAGGGAGTCTCGCGGCGAGAGCAGGTTGAGGATGTTGACGCGTATCGGGCCCAGACGGGCAACGATCCGGTGGTGTCTCCAGCACTCGGCCAGCGACTCGACATTTATCCGCAAGTTACACTTCCGATCTCAACGAAGTACGTTAATTTCACCGCGACGGCGGGCGGGCGAGTTACGTATTATTCGAACTCTTTCAACGATATGCGGCAGGTCACCGGGCGCGACGTGATCCGAAAGTACGGCGAGTTCGAGTTTGATGTCAGGCCAGTCGCCCTGGCCCGAAATTTTTACGGTAAGGAAGACCGATTCAAGTTTCGCCACACGATCGAACCTTTTCTTACCTATCGCTACATCGGTGGAGTCAACAATTTTCAAAAGATAATCCGATTCGATTACATGGACACGATCGCAAACACGAACGAGATCGAGTTTGGCGTGACTAATCGCTTTTATACGCGTCGCTACTCCGAAGCCGTAACGAGCGAAGCTCAGAAGAAGCTTGCCGATATTTCGAAAGTGCTGGATGTGAGTGATTCGGCGGTTACAAACGCGAATCAATCGTCAGTGGAAGCGGTCCAGCCGTACGAGATATTTACACTTACTGTGCGCGGCAAGTATTTCTTCGATCCAAACTTCGGCGGAGCGCTCGAACCCGGCCGTCGCAATCAGATCGCGCCGATCACGACGATGTCTTTCTATACTTTCGGCGGCGTACCTCGACGCTTTTCGCCGATCAATATCGACGCGACATACCGCCCTCAGAAGACCATCTTCTTCAATGGACGGACGGATTGGGGATTTCAGGGCGACGGACTGCGAGCCGTATCCGCTACGGTAGGCTACGATACGCGTCTGGTGAAGATCTTTCAGACGTTCTACTACACACGGGCGGTGACACTCGTGCCTTCCCTTCAGAAATACGCGAATGCGGACGGCAAGGAACCCGGCACTCTGCGTGGATCGCAATGGAGTCCGGCGATCTTTCTCGGGGATCGCGACAAGGGCCTTTATGGCGGAGCCTCGCTCTTTTTCGACCTTGAGAATCGCCGAGAGGCACGCCTTTCGCCACTCATCTCGTCTCTCTATACACTCGGCTACGCATACGATTGCTGCGCCCTCGCCGTGCAGTTCTATACGTTCAATGTCGGCGTCCGAAACGAAAACCGCTTCGTCTTCTCGTTCCGCCTCAACGGCATTGGCAGCTTCGGCACGGAACAATACGGGCAGGGGCTGCGGTAATCCGCGAAGTTTCTCCGAATCAACGGTCTTGGGTTAATATTCCGCGATATGAACTCTCCTCAGAAGGGAATCAAGTCGCCGGCGGCGCTGCGGGCGTTGGGTGTGGTGCTGGTCGTGCTTGGCGGTGCGCTGATGGGCGGGATGGCGGTGCTGTCGTGGGTGATGTACGGCGTGATCAGTAATAACGATCCGCGTGCGAGCACAAAATTTACCGGCTCGGATTCCGATATGATGTTTATGTTCGCGGTCTTCGCCCTCGTGTTCTTCATCGGATTGACGGCGTTCACCGCCGGGTTGTGGCAGGTGATCTTTGGCAGGCGCAACCTGATATTGGTTTGGACCATGCTCGCACTCGGCGGTATCTTCTTCCTCGTTGGCACGGCCGTGAGATATATGCAGTGATTGTGTAGCATAGGAGTTGTCCTCCAAGACTCACGAGCAATGGGCAACGACACCGCCGAAACCTCACAGCAGGGCCGCATGGCCTCGATGTTCCGTGCACTCCGGCATCGTAATTTCCAGCTCTTTTTCGCAGGCCAGTTTGTGTCCCTCACGGGGACCTGGATGCAGACCGTGGCTCAGAGCTGGCTTGTCTACCGGATGACCGGGTCCGTGATCTTGCTCGGGACAGTTGGGTTCGCATCACAGATCCCGGTCCTGCTTTTGGCCCCGGTAGGCGGAATCGCCGCTGACCGTTTCGACCGTCGCCGCATTCTTCTCGTGACTCAATCCTGGGCGATGCTGCTCGCGGGGACTCTTGCTGCCCTTACGCTTACGGGAAATATCCAGATCTGGCATCTGCTTTTGATCGCAGTCGGATTTGGAGTAGGAAATGCGTTCGATATTCCCGCTCGGCAAGCATTCGTGTCGGATATGGTCGGCCGCGAAGATCTGATAAATGCAATTGCTCTCAACTCATCAATGTTCAACGGAGCACGGATCGTCGGGCCGGCGATCGCGGGAATTCTTGTGGCGGCTGTCGGCGAAGGTTGGTGCTTTTTTGGAAATTCAGTTAGCTACATAGCCGTGCTTATGAGTCTGCTGGCGATGAGGACGATCCCGACAGTTCGACGCGAACTGAAATCTCCGTTCGCCGAGATCAAGGAAGGCTTCGTGTACGCCGCGACAACACCGCCCATCAGAGCGCTGTTGCTTTTACTCGGTCTGGTCAGCCTCGCGGGAATGCCATACGCAGTTCTAATGCCCGTGTTTGCTGCCGATTATCTCGGCGGCGGTTCCGCTACGCTCGGGATCTTAATGGGTAGCAGTGGGATGGGAGCGCTCGCTGCGGCATTAACGCTCGCCTCGCGACGGCACGTTTTCGGGCTGGGAAAATGGGTCGCCTCTGCATGCGCAGGCTTGGGGCTCTCACTTTTCGTGTTCTCAT
>JAQSDP010000179.1 GCA_029945985.1 bacterium
CTGCCCGACCGCGTCCAACGCCCATCATTGTCGGAGGCAATCGGAACGCTGCCGCCCGGCCTTCGCCGAATTAGGAGAACTCGCCCGGCTTCCGTAGAATAGTAAATTGAAGATCTCTAGACATACATTGTGAGTAACAGGCCTGCACCAGCGGTTGCGGGCTTTTTTGTAATCTTTAAACGAACCCCATGAACCTCGAAGAAGTAAAAGAAGGCCTGACATTTGACGACGTTTTGCTCGTTCCTGCATTTTCCGAAGTTCTTCCCGCGGAGGTGGACACACTGACGAGATTCTCTCGTGGAATCGAGCTGTACATTCCGCTTTGTTCGTCAGCAATGGATACCGTGACCGAGGCGGCCCTTGCGATCGCCCTTGCGCAACAGGGCGGCATCGGCGTAATTCATAAGAACTTTTCGATCGCGGAACAAGCGGAAGAAGTGGACAAAGTAAAACGCAGCGAGTCGGGGATGATCGTCGATCCAGTCACGATCCACGAGGGCCGGCTTGTCTCCGAGGCTCTGGATATAATGGAGCGCTTCCGGATCAGCGGCGTGCCGGTTGTTAACGACGGCGGATTTCTCGTCGGCATAATCACAAACAGAGATCTGCGATTCGAAACACGTTATGACATCCCCGTGTCGGAAGTAATGACGCCTCAGCCTCTTGTCACAGTGCCGGTCGGAACAACCTTGAACGAGGCCAAGATCAAGCTTCAAAAGCATCGGATAGAGAAACTCCTCGTTGTAGACGACGACGGCCATCTGAAGGGCCTGATTACGGTTAAGGACATACAGAAAGCCATCAAATTTCCGCACGCTGCAAAGGACGGTCTGGGACGACTTCGGGTCGCCGCAGCGATCGGGGCGACCGGTGATTTTCTCGAGCGGGCTTCCGCTCTTGTCGATTCTAGAGCCGACGCGATCGTTGTAGACACTGCTCACGGGCACAGTTCACGCGTCATCGAGGCTGTGAAAGCCGTGAAAAACAAGTTTCCGGCATTTCAGGTGATTGCGGGGAATGTGGCGACGGCCGAAGCGACACAGGCTCTGATCTCGGCCGGAGTGGACGCCGTGAAGATCGGAATAGGTCCCGGATCAATATGCACTACCCGGGTTGTCACGGGGGCGGGAGTTCCCCAAATAATGGCGATCACGGAAGCGGTAAAAGCGGCGAAAGGATCGGGCGTTCCCATAATTTCTGACGGTGGGATCAAGTTTTCGGGGGACGTCGCTAAGGCGATTGCCGCCGGTGCAGATTGTGTAATGATCGGTTCCCTCTTTGCCGGTACTGACGAAGCACCGGGCGAAGTCATCCTTTTTCAAGGGAGGAACTTCAAGTCGTATCGCGGTATGGGTTCCATCGGCGCGATGAAAAAAGGTTCAAGCGATCGTTATGGCCAGGAGGGCACTGTTTCTGACTCCAAATACGTGCCGGAAGGAATAGAAGGACGTGTAGCCTATAAAGGGTCTGTAGCCGACATGGTTACCCAACTAGTCGGCGGCCTGAGATCGGGGATGGGGTATACCGGCTGCAGGAATATCACAGAGCTTCATGAGAAGGCCGAGTTTGTCCGGATCACGTCCGCGGGTCTCCGCGAATCTCACGTCCATGATGTGATCATCACGAAGGAAGCTCCCAACTATCGGCTTGAATCTTGATTGTCTTGTTACTGAACCGCCGTTATTATCAGTACGGACTCGTAGTCTTTCTGATCTTTGGGCTTGAACGCTCCCGTATAGGAGACATACAGGGACGCGGACTCACCCTTTTTGATCTTTCCGGCAATCATTGGTATAAGGCTGTTCGGGATTCCTAGCCAATATTCCTTCGAGCCTTCGGCGAACTTGATTTCATTGACGTACAGGTCCGTAGCCTTCTTATCGATCTTCGACAATCTACCCCAAGAGGAAATGAGCTTCTTCCTGCCGTCCGAGACAGGTCTTGCCGAGCCTAGGAACTGAAGAGTAACTTTAGAGTAGAGTGGATCACCCCCAACTAGTTCTGTCTCATCTTGTAGCTTAGCGTTACGGAAACCAGCATCAACCGCCGTCTTATTTAGGTCAATTATCTGCGCGATAGTCCGATCCTTGTAGTTCACCAAGGGCTCCTGCGCCAAGATCGTAAAAGCTGGAAATGCCAGAACGAAAAGAACTGCCAGTGTTTTATTCATAGCGGTATTTCTATTCGATTTTGTACACGGAAAGGCGACAATTTTCAAGCGCTGTTATACGTTTGATCCAATTGAAGAGAGCTTCTAGTAACTCTGCACAAGGCGTACTAAACCTTCTCGGCGAGCGTAGCCCACTCGGAATACAGAGCTTCGATCTGGCTCTGAATAGCACTTATCTGCTCATTTAATTCTCCGGTGCGTTGAAACTCGGCGGCTTCAGGCTCCGATAACTCGGAACTGAGACACTCAAGACGCGATTCGAAGTCGGATATCGAAGATTCTATCTCACCGATACGTTTCTGAATCCGATCCCGTTGGTTCTTCGATAAGACGCTTTTCGATTCTTTAGAAGCTGACTCTTCGACCAGGGAGGCGGCTCCCGATTCTCGTGGTGTCGCGCGCTCGCGGACCCTCGCCTGATCCCACTCATGGTATTCGCTGTAGTTGCCATTGAAGACATCGATGCCGTCATCGGAGAATGCCAGAATTTGAGTAGCCACTTTATCTAAGAAAAAGCGGTCGTGACTGACCGTTAGTATGGTCCCGTCGAATTCGGTCAGTGCCGCTTCCAACGCTTCACGCGCCGGAATATCTAAGTGATTAGTAGGTTCATCCAGGACCAAAACATTTTTACGGGAATAGATTAACTTCGCTAACGCCAGCCGCCCCTTCTCGCCGCCCGAGAGGTCTCCGACCAGTTTGAAAACGTCCTCGCCGAAAAATAGAAAGCGTGCGAGAAATGACCGAAGCTCGCCGTTATCCGCTAAAGGCGCAACTCGCCGAAGCTCATTTATAACGTCGTTTCGCGGATCGAGTTCCTCCAGGTTCTGTGCGTAGTATCCGAAGTTCGCCTTGGTTCCCCAACGGATGTCGCCGTCCAGCGCCGGAATCTCCCCCAGGATCGTTCTTAGCATTGTTGTCTTGCCGGTGCCATTGCCGCCAATGATACCGAGGGCTTCGCCGCGGTGGAGCGAGAGGTTAACCTTCTTGGCTAGGACTTTGTCGCGATATCCGATCGCCAGATCTTCAAGGGTCAGTACGTTATTGCCGGTTCGTTCAACCTTCTTCAGTCCAAAGCTACCGCCATGTTTCTCAGCAACAACCGCGTCGAGACGATCCATTCGCTGGAGCAAAGTTCGGCGTGACTTGGCCTGTTTGGTCTTTTGACCCTCCAGATTTCGCCGAATGAATTCCTGAGTCTTATTGATGAACGCCTGCTGATTCTCGTACTCACGCTGCTGCTGCTCGCGACGGAGTTCCCGTTCCACCAGGAACGCAGAATAGTTACCGGTAGAGGTTACAGCCCTTCCGTTCTCGATCTCAATGATGCGATTTGTTGTGCGATCCAGGAAATATCGATCATGACTGATGATCACGTAGGATCCGTCGTACTGTGAAAGAAAATCCTCCAGCCATTCGACCGCTCCGACATCGAGATGGTTTGTAGGCTCGTCAAGTAGGAGGACATCCGCTTTCGACAGAAGCAGGCGTGCCATTCCCAGTCGATTCTTCTGACCGCCTGACAGCGTCGAAGTACTTTGCTCCCACATTCCCTTCGAGAATCCAAGACCCTGCAGGATCGCCTCGGCACGAGCCGCGTAGGTGAATCCGTCCGCCTGCTCAAAAGCGATCTGCAGCTCGGCGTACCGATTAAGGACCTCTTCCGAGTGGTCGGTCTCCATCGTTTTTTCGAGGGACCTCATATGGGCTTCGATGTCGTGGATCTCTTTGAATGCGGAAAGGGCCGCCGTGTGCACCGTCTCAGCCGGAGCGAAATCTACGTGTTGATCCAGCAGGCCTAGGTTGAGACTGTTGGCCTTGAAGACGTCGCCGGAATCAGGAGCCTCTTGTCCCGTGACAAGACGAAAGACCGTTGTTTTACCGGCTCCGTTGCGCCCCACAAGGCCAACCTTCTCTCCGGGATTAACTTGGAACGACACCCCACGAAGGATCTCGGTGCCTCCGTAGGATTTCGTCGCTTCTGATAACCGAAACAGCATTTTACTGAACCGCCTGAAGTGAAAAACCGGTTTATCGAAGGCATGCGAGCCTTAAATAAACCGGCTGATTACCCCTCTGTACCGCCTAACGATTCGCGTTCGCGTTCGATGCGTTCGCAGCAGGGCGATTCGCGGCAGGACGATTCGCATTTGCGGTCGTCGAATTTGTCGGCGTCGCAGTGTTCACGTTTGAGGGTGCCGCGCTTGCATTTGAGATGTTGGCGTTTGTATTAGCCGCGGAAGCGTCTGGTTGCGCCGGGCGGGCTCCACTCAACTCATTCGGATTCTCTACAACACGCTTGGCCAGATTGTTCTCGACACGAGCCTCGTTCATGGCCATTGCCTGGTAAGACGCAGCGAGCAACTGCTTCCGTGCATTCGTCAGGTATTCGCTGATCTCCTGACGAACACCGGGCGAATCAAGCGTGCGGTCTTCGTCTCTTTCCTGTTTACGCTGAACCTTAAGGATCAGATAACGCCCCTCAAAAGGGATCAGCTGACGAACGATGTCGCCGCTGTTGAGCTGCATTACCGCTTCCGCAAACCCCTGGGGGAATGATTGCCTCATTTCTTCTTCAGAAAAGTAGCGCCAGTCACCGCCTCGCATTCTCGTGTCGGAATCTTCACTATTCTCACGAGCTACTGTTGCAAAGTCAGCTCCCGAAAGCAGTCGTGCTCCGATCTCACGGGCCTTTGCCTGAGCTTCGATCTCGTTTTTGGTCGTGTCGCCTTCGCCAAGGTCTCGAGGGTCGATCACGATCGCTCCAAGCTGCGCGCCGCGCTTGTTCTTGAAACCTTCCTTGTTGCTATTGAAAAACTGCCCGATCTCGTTGTCATTAGGAACAACGATCTTGCCAGTAATTCTCTCGGTGAGCTTCGTGATCGCCAGCCCTTTCTTGATTGCAAGTTTTGC
>JAQSDP010000180.1 GCA_029945985.1 bacterium
TATTGGCTCTTTACCAATCTTCGGAACTTAGAAAGACAAACTACCAAAATGAAAAAGACCTCGTTTCTTTTGACGATTTCCTTCTGCCTTCAGATCTTTTGCTTACCTCTACAACAAAGTGTCGCCCAGGGCCAAAGTGACCCTGTGTCTCAAGACGTGCTCGACAGCGACTCCTATATTAAGACTGCCGGTCGACGGCCCAGACTTCTTAACTATTCGACCCAGATCGAAGCATTGCTGAGTCGGATGACCGTGGAAGAGAAGGTCGGGCAAATGACGCAGCTCGCGATCGACCAGATCACGTCAGGTTCTGATTCGAGCATCGCGATCGACGCGGCAAAGCTGGAGAAGGCGATCGTTCAGTACAAGGTCGGTTCGATCCTGAACGTTAGCGGTCACGCGCTTCCGGTCGACAAATGGCACGACATCATCGGATCTATTCAGAACTCGGCGGGAAAGACGAGACTGAAGATACCGGTCATCTACGGGATCGACTCGATTCATGGTGCGAACTACGTACGTGGCGCGACCCTCTTCCCGCAGCAGATCGGTATGGGGGCGTCGTGGAATCCGCGCCTGATGGAAAAGGCGGCCGAGATCGCGGCAAAAGAAACGCGAGCCGCCGCCATTCCGTGGAGTTTCTCGCCGGTCCTAGACGTTGGACGCCAGCCGCTGTGGCCGCGGTTCTGGGAGACGTTCGGTGAAGATCCGTATCTCGCGTCGGTTTTGGGTGTAGCGTTCGTTCGAGGGCTCGAAGGAAACAACGTCGCGGACGACGTTTCCGTTGCGTCGAGCCTCAAGCATTACGTCGGATATAGTTTCCCCGTCAGCGGCCGTGACCGCACGCCCGCATGGATCCCTGAAAATCATCTCCGTGAATATTTTCTTCCCCCGTTCGAAGCTGCTGTGAAGGCCGGTGCTCGCACCGTCATGGTGAACTCAGCCGAGATAAACGGTGTTCCAGGACACACTAACAAACACTTGCTCACAGATGTTCTTAAAGGTGAGATGAAGTTTGACGGTTTCATCGTTTCGGACTGGGAAGACATCAAGAAACTTGTAACCCAATGGCGTGTCGCGGCGGACGAAAAAGAAGCGACGAGAATGGCGATCATGGCTGGCATCGATATGAGCATGGTGCCGAACAGCTATAGCTTCAGCGACAACCTGATCGAACTCATTAAGGAGCGCAAAGTTCCAATGACACGAATCGACGACGCAGTTCGTCGAATCCTTCGCGTGAAGTTCGAGCTCGGACTCTTCGAGAATCCGATGCCGAATCCCGCGGTGAAGAGTAATTTCAATAAGCCCGAGTACGTCGAAGCGAGCCTCCAGGCCGCACGCGAGACGATGACATTGTTGAAGAACGAGGGCAACATTCTTCCGCTGCCGAAGAATAAAAAGGTGCTGGTTACCGGGCCGACTGCTGACTCACTGATCGCACTTAACAACGGATGGACCTGGACATGGCAAGGTTCGGAACCATCGCTGTATCCGACCAACAAGATGACGATCCAGGCAGCGATCAAACAGAAGATCGGCGAGCGGCATTTTGAATTTCGACAGGGCACGTCAATCACTCGTCCCCCGAACACCCCCGTGGGCGGAACTCCGGTAATGTACGACGTGGAAGTCGATGTCGCGAAGGCCGTCGACGAGGCAAAGGACTCCGACTACATAGTGCTATGTCTGGGTGAGGGCTCGTATACAGAGACACCAGGCAACATTACTGATCTCACTCTCTCCGAAACACAGCTTCGATTTGCCGAGCAGATCATCGCTACCGGCAAACCTGTGATCTTGGTTTTGGTCGAGGGACGTCCGCGTCTAATCGCGCGGATCGCGGATAAGGTTAAGGGAATTTTGCTCGCATACAACCCGAGCGACGAAGGCGGGCGTGCCGTAGCTGACGTTCTTTTCGGCGACTACAATCCGAACGGAAAACTGCCGTTCACTTATCCGCGTTCGACGAACAATCACCTGACCTACGATCACAAGATCTTCGAGGTTGAGGCCACCGCATTCGGCAACGTCGCTACGCAGCCGCAGTTCGAGTTCGGTTCGGGGTTGAGCTACACGACATATCGGTACAGCGATCTCAATGTCTCGCCGCGGACGGTTGTTCCGATGGGCAACGTCAATGTCTCGGTGAAGGTGACGAATACGGGATCGCGAGCAGGAAAAGAGACCGTGATCATGTATCTGCGCGACGAGGCAGCGACGCTTGTTCCGGCCGGTAAACGTGTGAAGCGATTCGCCAAGGTCTATCTCGAACCAAATCAGTCTAAGACGCTGACGTTCACACTGTCTCGTAACGACCTTTCGTTCATCAACGAAAATAACCGATCGGTCGTCGAACCTGGTGACTTTACCGTAATGGTTGGCGGCTTGTCGGAGAAGTTTACACTGCGGTAGCGGTCCGCTCTAGGAAAAGAATCGCTACAGTCTTAATGCTGGTCGTGTTTGCGGGTGTGCAGATACCCGCGACCGCGCCCGCGCAGACGCGCGCGAAAAGGCTCGGACTCGGGATGAATTTCTCGTACCTCGAGAATTGGTGGCTAGGGACGAAGGAGAAGAGCTACGCGGATTTCATGAAACCGGCCGAGGCGGAAAAGAAGCTCGGTGTCTTCAAAAGCATCTCGCAAGCCGGCTTCAAGACGGTCCGCATACCTATCAACTTTGGCGCCTGGGCGAGTTACGAACAGCCGTACCGCTGGACGACTCCCGAGGGTTTACGGATCGCGGATAGGTTCATCGACGCCGCACTTGCCGAGGGCCTTTTCGTCGTCATCGATCTCCATCACGTCGAGTTCGACAAAACGATAAAGGGATCCGATGCAACCGAGCGGCTCGCGTGGATGTGGAAGGAGATCGCACAGCGTTATCGACACCTTGATCCCGAAAAAGCCTTCTTCGAGCTGCGTAACGAACCGCACGATATCAAGGCGGAAGAATGGCGTGCACAGGCTGAGGTATTGATCAAGACTGTTCGACAGACCGCTCCCCAACATACGATGATGGTCGGGTTTCACGATTGGAACTCGCGTCAGGCCATGCTTGATTCGAGGCCGTTTGCGGACAAGAACATCATCTACACGTTCCATTATTACGATCCCTTCATCTTCACCCATCAGGGAGCGACGTGGTCCTCGGCCGGGTTACCCGAGCTTCGCGGACTGCCGTTTCCTTCAAACAAGAAGAAGATCGAGATTCCTAAAACCGCGAAGGGTACTTGGATCGAAGAGAGGATCAAGAATTACTCCGAAGATTCGAAGGCGTCGAAGATGTTTGACGATTTGAAGGCTGCTAAAGATTGGGCCGGGAAGAACGATGTTCCGATATTCTTGGGTGAGTTCGGCTCGTTTGGCAATTTCGCGGCCATGGAAGATCGGTGCCGACACGCTGAGGTTCTATATTTGGCGCTCGGCAGGCTTGACATTCCCAATGCTTGGTGGGAATGGGATGGCGGCTTCGCAATGTTTGACAAGGGCACGACAACTATCTCAAATTGCATGCACGCCGCCGTCAAGAAATATAGCGACGGCAAAGCAAAGAAATAACGGTTTAATATGTTCGTTAGACGCTACAGATCCGTTTTCTTCGGTACCGTTCTATTAATTTGTGCCGCTTCCGCTATCGCACAGGGCTCAGATTCGCTTGCGCTGTCTCGCCGGAGCTTGATGCCGGTGCCCTCGAGTGTCAGTTGGCGTGCGGGACGGCTTCCGGTCGATAAGGACTTCAGCTTTCGGCTGACGGGGCAGACTGACGAGCGGACGAAACAGTACGTCTCGCGAGTGCTGCGTCGGCTCGAAGGGAGAACGATATTTGAGTTCGCACATCAGCAATCCGCGGGAGCCTCGCCGACACTGCTTGTCGAGACCACCTCGACGGGAAATGCAATTCCGAAACTTGGCGACGATGAATCGTACAACCTTGACATCACTTCGACACAGATCAAGCTGACGGCGCCAAACTCCGTAGGTGCGATGCGTGGGCTTGAGACTCTTCTCCAACTTCTTGAAGGTGATGCGAACGGCTTCTATTTTCCGGCCGTCACGATCTCCGATAAACCGAGGTTCGCATGGCGCGGGCTGATGGTGGATTCGGCCCGGCATTTCCAGCCGGTCGAGGTTATCAAACGCACGCTCGACGGAATGGCGTCCGTTAAGTTGAATGTTCTGCACTGGCACCTGACCGAAGATCAGGGCTTCCGAGTCGAGACGAAGAAATTTCCCGAGCTTCACCTTGAGGGTTCGGATGGACTCTTCTATACGCAAGCCGAAATCCGCGGCATCATCGTCTACGCCGCGGACCGAGGGATCCGCGTCATGCCTGAGTTTGATATGCCGGGGCACGCTACGGCGTGGCTTGTGAGTCACCCCGAGATCGGCAGTGCTCCAGGCCCCTACACTATCGAACGGCGGCCGGGTATTTTCGATCCGACCATGGATCCGACGAACGAGAAAACCTACAAGCTGCTGGAACCATTCTTTGCCGAGATGGCCGCACTTTTCCCCGACGCATATATGCACATCGGCGGCGATGAGAACGAGGGAAAACAGTGGGATGCGAACGCGAATATTCAGGCGTTCATGAAGAAGAATGGGATCAAGAACAATCATGAACTGCAAACGTACTTCAACAAACGGATACTCAAGTTCCTGCAGAAGAACGGAAAGATAATGATGGGCTGGGACGAGATCTTTCAGCCCGACCTGCCGAAAGACGTCGTGATCCATTCGTGGCGCGGGCAAAAGGCTCTTGCGGATGCGGCACGTCAGGGATTTCAGGGAGTCCTGTCTAACGGATACTACATCGACCTAAGTTTTCCAGCGTCCCAGCATTATGTAGTTGATCCGCTGCCCGCAGATACGACTCTTTCGGCCGACGAGCAGAAGCGAGTGCTTGGCGGGGAGGCGACGATGTGGAGCGAATGGGTGTCGCCGGAGACGATTGATTCGCGCATCTGGCCCAGGACTGCGGCCATTGCGGAACGACTTTGGTCGCCGCGCGAGGTCAACGACATTGATGATATGTATC
>JAQSDP010000181.1 GCA_029945985.1 bacterium
CGGTTTCGAAAGGATATTCGAGCAAGCGTCACAGACGACCGGGATACCACCGGCGTCCAGATCATATTTGAATTCAACTCCATCAATTGTTTCGTTCGAGGTGTAGTGAACGTATTCTGCGTCCGGGGAGAAGGAAAGTTCTTCGGTAGCGGGAATTCGGGTGAACCCAGTTTCCTCGCCGTTCCAGATGACTCTCGTGTTCCCCTCGCGATTCGCCTCCGCCAGCGCCTTTTTTCCCCAATATCCCGCGACGATATAATCCGCCGAAGAACCCTTTGGAAGGAAAGTCATCGGCACCATCGCGAATTGCGTCGAGGCTCCACCCTGCAGGAAAAGAATGCGGTAGTTTGCCGGTATTGCAAGCAGATCGCGAATTCCCAGCTCTGCGCCGTGAAGGATCGATTCGAACTGATCCGATCGATGGCTGATCTCCATGACACTCATCCCAATACCGCCGAGCGACAGCATTTCTTCCCGAGCCCTCTCCAATACGGGTTTAGGTAGCATCGCCGGTCCGGAGCTGAAATTATAGATTCTCATCCGTCTTATTCCCGTCTTACGCGGAAAGCTGAGAATAACACAACAAACGAAGTCGAAATAACAGCCTAACCTGTAGCAGATGCGCGCGATTCTAGGTTATGATTGAGCTAATTCAATAAACCATTTCCCCTGCCTTTGCATCGAAGTCAAGTTTCGCCCATGGGGGAATTTCGGAGGATCTAATGTTCAAATCAACCTTTCGTTTGCTAGTGGCCTTTTCTTTCGTGTCTGTTTTCGGCTCGGCCCTTTTGGCCCAGACGGCCGCGGTAACCGGCAACGTCCTGCTCAAGAAAGCTGACGGTACATCTGTTGCCGTCGAGGGCGTTACGGTTGAGGCCTTTCGTACAGATATAAAAGGCTCCGGGCCCGCTTCGAAGACCGACAAGCGGGGAAACTTTAGCTTCGCTGGATTGCAGCTAGGTGCAACCTATGTACTTTCTTTCAGTGGCCCTGGAGCTCAGCCGACCTACTATCCAGGCGTAAAACCGGGCCAATCGCCGGAACTGAAAGTTCAAATGACTGAAGGTGACGGGCGAAAGTTAACCCCCGACGAAGTTCGCCAACTAGCGTCGGGACCGGCGGGCGGCTCGACGGGTGAATTGACCGAGGAGCAAAAGAAGGCGCAAGCCGAATTTGAGAAGAAGAAAGCCGAGGTTGAGGGTAAGAACGCACGGATCCAAGAGGAAAACAAGATCATCGAAGCCTCGCTCAAGGAAGGCAATGATGCGTTTACCGCGAAGAACTGGGACGTTGCCGTAGCGAAGTACGACGCAGGTATTAACGCGAATCCGACCTTTGCCGGCAGTGCTCCCGTACTCTTGAACAATCGCGGTGCGGCGCTCCGTGAGCGGGCGGTCAAGACTTATAATGAGAACGTCAAGGTTACGGACCCGAGCGTCAAGGTAGCGGCGTTTGGTAAGGTGAAAGCTGATCTAGGCGAAGCCGCCGACGGTTATCATAAAGCCTGGACGATCATGAAGAACGCGCCTGCGACCGACATCGCCGATCCTAAGGTCAAGGAAACGCAGATGGCGAATGCTGTACGCGGTGCAGCAGATACATTTCGATTGATGGCACAGACCGAGCAGGTAGACGAAACCAAGATCGCCCTTGCGAAAGAGATGTTGCCGGAATATCAGGCGATGGAAACGGATCCGGCTAAGAAGGAAAATTCCAAGCTCATTCTCGGTGACCTGTACCGCGTGGTTGGAGACGCCGACAATGCGATCGCAGAGTATCGAAAGATTGTCGAAACGACTCCGGACAATCTGGATGCTCTTGCAGGACTCGGCCTGAGCCTGGTAAACGCAGGCTATATTAAGGATAACAAGGAGCAACTGCAGGAAGGTGCGAACTATCTGCAGAAATTCGCATCGGCCGCTCCGCCTACCCATAAGTACAAGGACGACGCAACCGGTCTTATAGAATCGCTCAAGGCTGAGCAAAAGATCACACCACAGAAAGTGGCCGCTCCTGCACGACGACGGACTAATTAGGGGCGGTTTCTGAAGTTTAGTAGCCACGTGGTTTCGGCTGAAAGCACGTGGCTCTTTTCATTTATGGAAACAATCATTCGTGAAGCTCAAGAGTCGGATGTTCCGGTGATCATATCGCTGCTCAGCGATTTCGCCGCGTTCGAGAACTTGTCCGAGTTTTTAACGATCTCGGAGGAGGACCTTCACAACGCGATGTTCGGCGAAGCGTCGTTCGTCGAAGGGCTCGTATGTGAGGTAGGAGGACGGACGGCTGGTTTCGCGATCTTCTATCCCAGATTCTCGTCCTTTCGCGGACAGTGCGGTTACTATCTCGAGGACATCTATATCGCCGCCGAATATCGCGGACGGGGCCTGGGCGAGAAGCTTCTCAAGGAGATTGCCCGTAAGGGTAAAGATCGAGGATTCGAACGGATAGATTTCCAGGTCCTTGAGTGGAACTTCGCCGCGATCGAATTCTATAAGGCTCTCGGCGCGGTGCTGGACAGCGAGGATAAACACTACAAATTCGTCGATCAGGCATTCGAAAGCCTCGCTGATTGATCGAACCTCCAATTTTCTTGTCACAAACACTGCTGTCTCGGGGTTTTTCTTTCGAACCGCACACAACGCTGCGAAATAAAGATTCGATAGAAACCGGAGGCATTTTGATGCGAAAACTCGCTTTTATTTCATTCATCTCACTTTTATTTTCTGTTTTCGTCCTGAACCCGACGCTAACCGTCGCGCAGAGCGACATCACAGGGACGTGGAGCACATCCAATCGCGCCCCGAAGCCTCCTAAGCCACCGAAACCGCCTCGCGTTCCGGCGGGAGACATTGATACTCCGGAAGCTCCCGAGCCTCCCGAAATCGATTTCGACAAGCCGTCGAAAGATCCCGATAAAATCTATCTATCGTTTGAGCGGAAGACCGAACACGGGCAGAATTCGCACGGCATGAGCTATGCGTACGGCGACATCGACGGGCTCTCCAAGGGACAGGTCCAGAGCGGCGGGCCGGTTTCGTTCCGCATTGTTCGCGAGGCGGGGACTATTGAGGCCCAGGGAAATTTTGCGAACGGCGTCGGAAACGGCACTTTCCGGTTCGTTCCGAACATGAGCTTCGTCTCGGCTATGAAGCAACGCGGATTCGACTTTGAAAAGTCGGAAGGCAAGGGCAACCACAACGATACCGTAGAAGAGCGGCTCTTCGCAGCTGCAACGATCGGCGTGACTACAGCCTTAGCAGATGACCTTCGCTCGGCTAACTTCGGCGATCTCGATGTTGGAGACCTTTACAAAGCTGCCATCTTCAAGATCGATGGCAAGTACATGGCCGAAATGAAGGCGACCGGGTTCCCCGACCTCGGAATGGAAGAACTCGTTAAGGCTCGGATCTTCAAGGTCGACGCGGATTACGTACGTCAGGTGAAGGATATGGGCTTCACAGACCAGGGCTTCGAAGGCCTCGTAAAGTTCCGCATCTTTAAGGTCACGCCCGAATTCCTGAACGAGCTTCGAGCCGCCGGCCTCGACAAAATGGACGCTGAAGACATCGTAAAGGCTCGCATTTTCAAGATCGACGCCGACTTCATTCTTCAGGCCAAGGCTGAAGATGCCAACGTGACTATGGAAGAACTCGTTCAGATGAAGATCGGCGTCCGCCGGCGAACCAAGTAACCTCCTCATACATTCAACGGCTTCCCGGATCTTTGCGGGCGGCCGTTGTCGCGCGCCGGGGCAAATCTCCAGCAACAAAAAGTCACAGCGAGCAAACACGACAAAACTACCAAAGAACGCGAAAATGCTGGTACGGGGCTGTGGAATAGAAAGACGTAGAAGGAACGCAAATCGCGAATCCCAAAACGTGGCAAACCAAAATGTACGCCCTGCACTGCGCTTTTTCGGTTTAGACGCGGAAAAAATCGACCTGCACCGCGACCGCAAAATCTGGCCCGATTCGTTTATGCGGTGAGAGCCCTCTCCAGCGACGATTCCCAGACGCCTTCGAGTTCAGAAACCGGTAAATCGATCACTTGCTTGCCATCGATCGTGATCTTCAGGACGTCATCGCTAACGGTGCCGAGGACGGCAAATGGGATCTCACCGACGATCTCTCTTACCCGGTCCAGATCCTTCGCGGCGAAGGCGATGACGATTCGCGATGGGGACTCGCCAAAGAGGACTGCCTCCTTCGAGAGGCCGTTGGATTCGAGTTCGATATTCGCCCCGATCGCTTCCCGATTGAGCGATGAGAAACAGCACTCGGCGATCGCTATCGCAAGCCCGCCGTCTGAACAATCGTGTGCGGAATTGATCAGCATTGCGTCAGCCAACTCCAGTATCGAATCCTGGATATTCCGTTCGAGTTCGAGATCGATCCTGGCGATACGTCCCCCAGCGATGATCTCGTCGGTCGAATGCCCGGCTATCGTCGCCGCGTATTCGCTGACTGAGAGGTCGTCATTTGTCACGCCAAGCAATGCGATTATGTCGCCCTCATTCTTGAAGCCCTGCGTGATCATCTTCCGCGTGTCGTCGATCAGGCCGACCATCCCGATCGTGGGCGTCGGGAGTATCCCTTTGCCGTCGGTCTCGTTATAGAACGAAACGTTGCCCGATACGACCGGCGTTTCGAATGCCTCGCAGGCTTCCTTCATCCCATCGATCACGTCCGAGAACGACTGCATCACCTCAGGCCGTTCGGGCGAAGCAAAGTTTAGGCAGTTCGTAACCGCGATCGGTTTAGCCCCGACGCAGACGACGTTGCGGGCAGCCTCGGCGACCGCAAGCTTTGCTCCTTCCTTAGCATCGACTGCCACGTGACGTCCCGGGCCGTCGAGGCACATCGCGATCGCTCGGCGCGTTTCCTTTACCCGGATGACGGCTGCGTCGGCTCCCGGAAGGATCGCCGTGTTGGTCCGCACCATCGAATCGTACTGTTCGTAGACCCAGTGTTTGGAGCAAATATTTGGACTGGCGAGCAGCCGTTTCAGAGCTTCTGACGGCGTCACATTT
>JAQSDP010000182.1 GCA_029945985.1 bacterium
CCGAATACTCCGCCCAGATTTGCAGTTTGTTTTTCTTCGCCATTCTACCGAGTCACCGTTAAATCTTTCAGCAGTGAACTATAGCAATACAAACGAGATAGCCGAACCCGGGAAGTCTTACACAACTGTTACAAACCGCCTCGCATTTATTTGTTAGGGTTTAGCTAGGGCGAAGTCCTAAACGAACTACGAGGGGAAAACTGCAAATGAATGACTCAACACTCACCGCCGAACAATCAGCAGGGCTAAACTGGCATACATTGATCGGTGTCACAATCTTTCACATTCTGGCCGTTGCCGCACTGTTTACCTTCAGCTGGTCAAACCTCATCGCGGCATTGATACTTTGGTGGTTCGCGGGAAGCCTTGGCGTAGGTATCGGCTATCATCGCCTTTTGACTCACCGCGGTTTCAAGACCCCCAAATGGGTCGAATATGTATTTAGCGTCATTGGCACGCTCGCGATCCAATCGGGGCCGTTGAGCTGGGTTACTACCCATCGCATACATCACGCATTTACCGAGAGTGAAAAGGATCCGCACAGCCCCAGGTTTGGAACCTATTGGGCGCACATGGGATGGATATTTCGCGGGACCTCGCAGAATCAATCGTGGGCGACGATGCAGCGTTATTGCCCCGATTTTGCCAATGACCGTTTCCACCAGATCCTCAACAGATATTACTATGTCCCGACTATTTTTGTTGCGGCGGGCTTGTTCGCTATTGGTGGATTTTCGATGGTCTTATGGGCGGTCTTTCTGAGAACCGTCGTAGGTTGGCATTTCACGTGGCTGGTGAATTCGGCAACGCACCTTTGGGGTACGCGGCGATTTGAAACTCGTGACGACTCGCGAAACAACGGATTGATCGCCGCGATCACCTGGGGCGAGGGATGGCACAACAACCATCACGCGTATCCGAGGTCGGCAAAGCACGGAATGGCGTGGTACGAGTTTGACATCAATTGGATGGAGATCTGGGTTCTGCAGAAGCTCGGGCTCGCGACAGATGTTTACGCCTACAGCGAAAAGAAAACCGTGAAAGAGAAGAATGAGTTAACCAGTCTGGAACCGATCCACGAGACGATCTAGTTCATTGGCGACAATGATCTAAGGGCGAAAGTAGAAGGGAACTTTTACTTTTGCCCTTTTTGTTTCTATCGTTTGCCTAGGTATCCATGCGTCGGCGAAAGACAGCAATATTCTTCCTCATATTCGGCATCAGCCTGAGTGCTCTTGCCCTGGCACTTAACGTCGGGTGGATCTTGCTGAACATCAGAGAGGTCGCTCTGCTCGTTCTCGGGATGATCTTCTTCGCGCTGATCATAACGGGAATCGTACTTAACACGATCTTTCTGGTTCGCGAGGTACGAAAGAGCGAGCAGCACGATGCATTCCTCAATTCCGTCACACATGAACTCAAAACACCGATAGCGTCCATCAGGCTCTACCTCGAAACGCTAAAAACGCGGGACGTCTCGCCTGAGAAGCAGCAAGAGTTTTATGACGTGATGCTTGCGGACAGTGACCGATTGCTCAATACGGTCGACCAAGTGCTTTCAGCCAGCAAAACGGGCGAAACTCGAAGTCGGTACGATGTTGAGGAACTCGATATCGGTGGGCTTCTAGAGGACTCTGCGTCGATAGTGCGATCGCGGTATAACCTTGATCCCGGCTCGATCAGGATCGCGGAAACGGAAGCTGAGCTACGGGTTCAGGGCGATTCGCACGAACTTCAGACGGCGTTCGTTAACCTTCTGGATAATGCGGTAAAGTACTCGCCCGGTGGGGCTAAGGTTTCGGTCCGAGTAAAGGCATCTCCGATCAGGAACCGACTCGACATTTTTATCAAGGACAATGGAGTCGGGATGGAGGCAACCGAGTTGAAGAGGGTGTTCAAGCGGTTCTACCGAGTTCCGCAGGCTGACGGCATGAAGGTCAAAGGAAACGGGCTCGGGCTCTTTATCGTCAACTCGATTATCAAAAAGCATGGCGGATCTATCACGGCGGATAGCAAAGGCGCCGGCCGCGGGTCAACGTTCATAGTGCAGCTGCCAAAGGCGTAGATGAAGATACTGATCGTCGAAGATGAACGACATATTGCTGACGGCCTTAAGTTCAATCTTGAAGCCGAAGGGTTTGAGATAACTGCGGTCGAGACTGGCGAAGAGGGCCTTGCGAATCTCGAGGGCCACAAGGCCGTCGTGCTTGATGTGATGCTGCCGGGAATGAGCGGATTTGATGTCGCGCGCCAGATGCGTGAGGCCGAGAACTATACGCCGATCCTAATGCTAACGGCCCTCGGCCGTCCGGAGGACGTGGTTCACGGATTTGAGGCTGGAGCGGACGACTATCTCCCGAAACCCTTTCAGCTCGATGTATTTCTGGCACGGTTGAAAGCTCTTCTTCGGCGAAGCGGGTGGCAGCGTGAGAAACCCACTGGCGATACCGTGGACGTAAACGGCCGCACTGTCGATCTCGCGAACCTTGAGCTTCGAACGCCTACGGAGACCATTCATCTGACGTTGATGGAATGCAATCTTCTTAAGTACCTGATCGACAACGAAGGGCGTGCGGTCTCGCGCAAGGAGATCCTTGAAGACGTCTGGGGTTTGCAGGAAGATACTGACACGCGAGCGATCGACAATTTCATCGTTCGTCTGCGACGGCACCTCGAGGACGAACCCAATAATCCGCAGATACTGAAGACCGTCCGAGGTGTCGGGTATCGATTCGCACGCGGGTGAGCTATCGATATTCGTGCCGGGCGATCACCTTGATCTCGCGCCGCCAATCTTTGTGGAGCTCGAACCGCCATAACTCGATCTCCGGGGATAGCATACGGGCGAAGTACTCAAAATCGTGATGAAAGCTAAGGCCCGGGGCTACAACGTAAACCAGCGTCGGCTCATCTTTGATCTCAAGCTCGCCGAACAATCTCGCCTTCGCTAGCACCCCGCGACGACGCTGCAGTTCTATCTTTCGCCAATAATCAGCTGCCTGAAAGACCGCGTGTCGATCCGGTGACGTCTTGAGTTCGATCAGAACCAGCCGTCCATCACGCCGGAGTGCAAGCAGATCGATCTTGCCCGTAGACGACCGAAACTGGTTGTAGATCGGCGAAAGGATCAGGTTCGCGTCCAGCTTTCGGATGTCGCGTTTTAGTATCGACTCGAGCCAGAGTTCCGGCGACGAGCGATAGTATTCATGCCGCGAGTTTGGAGCGTCTGCCCTCCGCAACCGGTCGAGTTCATCGACAAGGCCGGCGAGATCCTCGATGTTCTCCGGAAGTAAAGGCCTCCGCTGTTTGCCGACGCCGAACCACGAGCGTTCGCGGCCCATCAGAGTGCGAGTTCTCGCGAACGGCAGTCCATGAAATCGCGCGGTTTCCCCCTGCTTCGAGCGGATAGTATCGATCGCCTCGGGATCGATCTCGACGATCTGACTAAGGATTTTTGAGGTGCGGACCTCCGACGTGATCGAGAGTTTCCTTGGCTTCTCGCGCCATACAGCGGACATCGTCCACTCGTCGAGCACCTTCAACTTTTCATCCGCGCGCTCGACGATGGTGACGCTGGATCTTGCTCCCCGTCGGAGGAGTGTATGAAGCCGACGTAACGCCCTAGCCTGCTTTCGCTCGGCAACTATCCAGACGCTCTGGACAGGTTTTTTCCGACGCGAGTTCATTTGATCAAGCCAGAGGAAGGCCGAAGCCAACAGGTTTTCTGCGGCGAGGCCGTTCGTTACATCGGCGAGAATGGCGGTTTGGTCCTTGTTCGGTGATTCAACGAGTATGTTCGCCATCCGACCATTTGCTTCATTGAGGGCGACACGTACGATTCTGAAAACAGGAAAGTTGGACTCGAGTAGCCTGGCGATGTGGTTGGCGCGCAATAATCGGGCGATCTCGATCTCATGGGCGAGTTCGGCGGCGGGCGTTCGCGGTATTAGTCTTACGTTTTGTCGTTCGACGCCGAGGTTGCGTGAGAGTGCGAGTACAATTTCGCCGTCCTCACCGCCAATGGCTTGAACACGCCAGGTTCGAAATCCTTTTTCCCCGGGCAGGCCGATCAGCGTCTTCTCCGGCGACTCGTCTATCTCCATTTCGTCAGTCCGCAGCGGAAACGCGCGGCCTTCGGAAAAGATCGCGAGCCATTCGAAATGCGTATTCAGCAGATCTGTGAGGGTATCTACCGGCGCTACCATGTGTGGTGTTTGTCGAAGTGTTTCAGCATCGCTGCGGCCCAATCGCGATAGCCTTGCTCGGAAGGATGAATGCCGTCCGCCCAGAATCCATTGAAATCGATATCGACCGGTTGAGGATAGTAATGCACTCGGTCCATCCCGGACGTGAACTCGGCGATGTTTGCATTGTGCATCTTTGAAAGATTCCATAGGATGCCTTTTATCGGCTGCGGAAGAATGGGGGAATACCCGATCATCGGGCAGTTGGAGATGAAGATGACCGCGTCAGGATTTGCATCTCTAACGATGCCGATCAGCTCAAGCATATCGCGACGCCATTTCTTTGGACTACTTAGCTTCATCACGTCGTTGCCGCCGATCCCGAGCAGGACGTAGCCGAATTTCTCCTTAGGAACCAGCGGCCAGAGCTCGTCGATCGTACGTCGGGCCGTTACGCCGTTTCTGCCGATCACGGTCCAGTTCACCGTCTTGCGGAGTCGTTCACTGAGTCCTTTTGCGAACTGTCCTCCGAGGGCAAGCTCGTGCGTCCTAGCTCCTAGGCCGGCGACCGTAGATTCTCCAAGAACGAGCAGCTTGACCCGGTCGGTGCCCGCCCCGGCAACTCCCGACGGATCCTTCGCGTCCGGCAAAACGCCGACTTTCCATCGGGTGATCCGGCCCTGAAGGTATAGAAAAGGTGCGATCGGCAAAACGGCGGCACCGCCGAGAATGAATTTTGCCTGCCATTTGTTCAAGCTCATGTTCGGATAAAGTCGTTATGA
>JAQSDP010000183.1 GCA_029945985.1 bacterium
GTGCCGATCCGCTTGGCGAATTCGGTCTGGTCATCCGGGTCCGACTTGATCGCGGGCAATCTGCCGAGCACCTTGCCGGCCTCGGCTCCCGAGATCGGATCCGTGGCCGAAGGTGGCTGAACTTGGCGCGATTCTGCCCCGGCAGCACCTTCGCTTAATCGAAAATTAAGGCCCGGAGGTGTATTCTGAAGCTTCTGTTGCATCGATCTCCCTATAGTTTGAGCGTTCACCGTTAGGCTCGCGGGAGCGATAAAGCTCAAATAAGTGGTCAACAATAATAGCCAGGATGTAATTTTTCTCATTGAATCCTTTCGGGAAGTGCAGCCCGGTAAAGTTATGATCGCGGACAGCCCGCTCTAGGTAAGAGAACGAAGGTAAGGGGGCGTTCTTGCGGGGTCCTAAAACCCGTCGAGTATCGCGAGTGCCGTCTCGCCGCCGCCCTGGGTGATATTAACGAGCGAACCGGAGGCAAGTCTGACCATTCCGCCGTCGACCTCGCCCATAAATAGAAAGGGATCGAAATCGACATTAAGGTCCTCGATCGCAGCCTCACCTTCGCGATAAACCGGAATAGCAGTCCTTTCCACACCTGCACGCTGCTGTACGACAAACGGAACATCAAGAGCGTGTTTGATGGCGTCGTCCCACTCCGACTCGGTGCACTCCCATCCAAAACTGATCCCTTTTCCGCCATAGTCGTCGACGGGTTTTAAGACACAGATCTCGCGCCGGGTTCGGATCAATTCAAGAAGATCGACTTCCTCTTCCTCAAAAGAAGTGCCGGCGTCTTCGACGAGGCGAGTCCACGGTATGTGGTCCCGGATCGCATCGAGCTGTTCTGACGTGAAGAGACGATGAAATCGATCGTCGCTCAAGATCGCAAAGCTCGACTTCTTGTGAGGGATCTTTGACCGAAAAGAGTTAGCCATGCAGACCTTGCCCGCTTCTACAGCCCTTGAGATCGGGTGCGTTTCATCACACCGCTCGAGAAATTCGTGAATTATGAGACGTTTATAGAAGATATCGACGGCAAAGTGTCCGGACCGAAGCGTCTCGCCGTCGAATTCGAGCTCGGACGGATCGAGGATCTGGGTGGAATTTCCGCAGGACTCAAAATACTCGCGAAGAATCTCGAACTCAGGGGCAGTATCAACACCCGCCCAATCGACGATCGCGATATTCGGCTTCTCTTTTCTGCCGCCGAATTCTCGGTAGGCTCGATCTAGGACCTCAAGGAGCTTCACGTGGGGTTGCGGAAAAAAGTGTGGATGCCGGGCCAGAAACTCCCCGACCAGCGGCACGTGGGTGAACATTTCCTCCAATCGATGCTGATCGCCTACACCGGCGGGAGTCTCAGCGTTGTATTCGAGAAATTTGAAGCCGTCCTCTTCAAGGAACGTATCTAGGCGACTCGTAACGGAAACCTCGCGATAGCCCGGTTCGAACCTTGCAAACCGTTCCTCAGCTCCGGTCAAGCTCAGGATCTTCATTAGCTCCGGGCTCTCAAGAGCGGCGGCGGTCACGGCGGTGAAAGCCCCTGTTAAGGCGTGCGCAGCCTTGCGAATAGCACTGTACCGAGAACTTTCCAGAAAATATGGGCGGAGGAACGGGCTGATCGGCCGGCTTCCATGCATGATACCGGAAGCTTTTTGAATCGCAGTGAGTTCCGCGAAGAGATCCGTATCAAAGCGGTGTTCACGAAGAAGATCGCGGTCGAGTTCGGTAACGAGTTCCTTCATTCTGCGGGTCATAGTAGGTTGCCGGCGTGTGCGACGATTAAAATGTAAACCAGAACCGCCGAAACGCCCAATTTCCCGCCCGCAAGCGGCCTACTATCTCTTCCCTTAATTGACTTTCCTGTTATACTTAGTTCGGATTTTGCAACTTCCCTTTCGGCCTCGTCGTAGAGTTGGTGGCGGAAGTTGTTGGCGGTTAACTTTTTAGGAGCGCGCTAGGAAAGATAATGGGATTGTGGGCAAGAATAACACGAGTTTTCCGGGCTAGTACCGGAGCGGCACTCGACAAGATCGAGAACCCTGAATTGGTTCTGCAGCAGACGATCAGGGATATGCGGGACCGCGTTCCGGAGCTTAACAACTCCGTCGCTCAGGTCATGGCGACCGAGCGCCTTCTGATCAAGAACGCCGAGAATCTTGAAAAGCAGGTCGTCGACCTCGACTCCAAGATCAAGGCGTCGGTCAAGATGAACCGCGACGATATTGCGACCGCCTACATCGGCCAGCTTCAGCAGGCCCAGATGGACCTCGAACGCACGGGAGCCCAGCTCGAACATGCTTCGCTCGCTTCGAAGCAGGCTTTGAAGGCGCGGGACAATTACGTGCTGAACATGAAGAAGCGCACCGCCGAGGCGATGCAGCTTATCAGCGCCGCCAAGCAGGCGAAGCTTCAGGAACAGCTCGCGCAGACGATGGAGACGTTCAACATCGGAGACGACGCATCCACATTCAACGAGATGCGCGAAAAGATCGACCGCCGGGTTGCCGCCGCCGAAGCAAAGCTTCAGCTTGGAACCTCCTCAGTCGATTCGCAGATGCAGGATATTGAGCGTGAGGCGATGGATATCCAGCTTCAGGACAAGCTGCTCGAATATAAATCGCAGATGGGGCTGCTGGGTGCTGGATCGGGCAGTGCAGGGGGCAAGCAGATCTCTGCCGGCGCCGGAGCGTCGAATGACGAAGATGTCCTCGAACAGGTGATCGTCAACGAAGCGAACGACGGCAGCAGATCTAACTAAATTTTTGTAGGTACAATTAGTTCGGGGCGGGCATCCAAAGATTCTATGGCGGATCTGGCGCAGTATCAGCGGGACATACAAAAATTCAATACCAGCTACCTAAAGGAAGCCGTAAAGGAACCTATAAACTTTTGGGGTCTTGCGGGATTTGCGGTGGCAGCAGCGTATTCGTTCAGCATTATCCCGCTTCTCATTGCTATCATCGCGGAGATCGCTTACATAATGGTTGTGCCAAATCTGCCGGCGTATCGAGCTTTGGTCCAGCGACGAGAAAAGGAACGTCACTTGCTATCCGCTAAGACTGCTCGGGAGAAGCTGATTAAGTCTTTCACACCCCGCGAACGCGAAGCTGTTGAATATCTGCGGTGGTTGAAAGAAAAGATCCAGGATAACTACAAGAAGTTCACGGGTGCGGGATCACTTCCTTCGAATCTGCGAACGCTTGACCAGCGTTGGGAAGACTTTGTCGATCTGCTCGACGTCTATCGCCGGCGCAAACAGCATCTTAAGTCGATAAACCGTCAGGCCGTCCACAACCAGCTTTCCCAAGCCTACAGAGCCGCGGAGAGCTCGACTGACGACAAGACCAAGCGCATCCAGCAGACAAACGTTGAGATCCTCAAACGCCGTATCGCTTCGTTTGACGAGATCGAGCAGAGCGTTAAACTGGTCGAGGGTCAGCTTCAATCGATCGAAAACTTTTTCAGTTACCTCAACGACGAGATCGTTACGATGTCAACACCGGAGAAATTCTCGCTGCTCGACTTCGAACAGCTCTCTGATTCCATCGCGATGACCAAGCAAATGCTCGACGCCACCGCCGACGAATTCGGCCAACTCGACTCTTACAACCGAGAGATGAGCAATTACCAACTACTTCCCGAAGGCAATCGCTAAACTCAACATTGAAGCCCATGCTTTCAGTTGAGAGTTCAAGCTGTAGCTTGCGAGGGGTTGCGTTAGACGACTTACTGCAACAGATACAAACTACTGCTTGAACTCTGAACTGGTTGAATCTTTCGAACTAGCGTTCAAATCCCTCGATCTCAATTGTGCCCGGGTTAGAAGGAGCTTCCGCTTCTGCGTGTCTTATTGCGGCCGCTGCGACTCTCGCGTCTTCGGACAAGTCGTTAATGGCCAAAGCGAGATTGGTTGGGTTCGATGCGTATGCCAATCCTACTTCGCGAGTAACCAGGCCATCTCGGATATAGCCTTCGATTACACGATCAAATGTCTGCATTCCGTCGAGACCGCCGTCGGTCATGGCGTCAGTTATAGAACGGCCTTCGCGTTCGCCCTTCTCGATGTATTCGCGAGTACGCGAGTTCGACACGAGCACTTCAATTGCCGCAATGCGTCCGCCACCGACTTTCGGCATTAGCCGCTGCGAGATGATCCTTCGGAAAGACTGCGACAATCGGGTGCGGATCGCGGCTTCTTCGTTCTTGGGGAACACGCCGATGATGCGGTCGATGGTTTTTGCGGCGTCGATCGTGTGAAGCGTCGAGAGTACCAAGTGACCAGTTTCGGCCGCTTCCATTGCGACCTCGATCGTTTCCCTGTCGCGCATTTCTCCCACGAGAATTACTTTCGGAGCCTGACGCAATGCCGCTCGGAGTGCGAGAGCAAAGTCTGGCGTGTCGGAATGTAACTCACGCTGATGGATGGTGCTGAGATTGTGGTCGTGGATGAACTCGATCGGGTCTTCGATAGTGACGATGTGATATTTCTTGGTCGCATTTATCAGGGAAATGATCGCCGCAAGCGTAGTCGATTTGCCTGAACCTGTAGGGCCGGTAACGAGGACGAGGCCGTTCTTCAGCTCGGCGGAGTTCATCACCGATGCGGGAAGATCAAGGTCCTGCCAGTTTGGCGGAGTCGTTGGGATCACGCGCATCACGATCGCGTGCGAACCGCGCTGCTTGAAGATGTTTACTCGAAACCGGCAAAGTCCGGGCACGCCATACGAAATGTCCGCCGAACCCTTTTTGTTGAATGACTCATTTCCCTGTTCATTGCCAGTGAGCATGATATCCGCGAAGGATTTGATGTGCGGCGGCTTCAGGAGTTCGAGTCCTTGGATAGCCACACCCTCGAGGTCACCCGAAAGCTCGACCTGAGGCGGCCGGCCCGGCGAGAATATCAGGTCGCTGACGTTGTCGCCCGCGGCAAGCATATGCTTCAGAACGTTGTGAAACGACTGAACGTG
>JAQSDP010000184.1 GCA_029945985.1 bacterium
ACGTGCTACGTTCAAAGCTGTACGAGCTCGAACTAGAAAAACGCCGAGCCGCCGCCGCCGACCACGAAGCGACCAAACTCGACATCTCGTTCGGCTCCCAGATCCGAAACTACGTCCTCCATCCATATCGGCTGGTGAAAGACACGCGAACGAAATTCGAACTAACCGACGTCGACGCCGTACTTGATGGAGAGATCGACGAGTTTATCAAGGAATTTCTCATGTTCAAGAAGGGGGCACTAGCCGCCAGATAGCTGAATGAAAATTTGCCCGACATGTAAGGAAGTTTATAAGGACGACGAGCTGAATTTCTGCTTGTCGGACGGGACGACTTTGCTTACTAAAAAGGGCGGTAAGGGGCCGAAGCATTCACGGGTCAATGAGGTGGTGTCGGTTGCGCTCGTGGCGTTGGCCTTGCTGATTTTTCTGTGTTTGATGACGGCAAGTCCCGATGATCGATCAGTATTCTCGACGGGGTATTCCGGGACGTCATCGACTAAGAATTGGATCGGCATAGTTGGTTCAAATGTCGCGGCGGTTTTGATCGGGCTGTTGGGATGGGTCGCGTATCTGTTGCCCGCATTGATCGCCCTGATAGCTTGGCGGGTCTATCAATCGGCGGATCTCAAACTTCGGGCACTGCGGGTGATCGGCTACGTACTGTTTCTGGCCGGACTGTCGGGTCTGCTCTATATGATTGAGCCGGCATATGGCGGCGTGATCGGCGGAGCGTTTCCATATCTCGCGATGAAGCTGATCGGTTCCATCGGAACGGCGATCGTGCTTGGAGCATTTTTCGTCGCCTCTTTGCTCCTGATCACCGATATCTCATTCAACTGGCTCTTCGGCCACGTGGATATCGCGAAGGACAACTTCAAGATCCACGCGTCCGAATATCTTGAGAAGCGGCGGCAAGCCAAGGCGGCTTTGGCTGGATCCGAAACCCTTGAGCCGGATTCGAAGATAACCAAACGGCGCAAGAAGGCGTTGACCGATTCGCCGACGATCTCAATTCCCGACACCATAGTTTCACCGCCCGCAGCCCCCAAGACCGGAGACATTCTCGTGCCTGCGACGACGCAGCTCGACGCGGTAAGTGAGACTGTCGCCGAGCTGCCGTTAGAAGAAGATCGAATACCGCCGACGATCGCAGTTGATGACAGCGCGGCCTTCCCGAGCGGACCGCTCGGCGAGATACCGATCACCCCGGTGAAGCACACGGGCGAGTTGAACGATGAAGACGTAGTCGAGGAAGAGCCGGAAGACGAATCGCCCTTCAAGCTGCCCACACAAACATACGAAGGTTACAGGCTCCCAAGCCCGCAACTACTCCATCTGCCGCAGCCGCGCATTCAGCACAAGGACAAGGAACTACTTGCGATCGCAGAGTCGCTTGCCGAGAAGACAAAGGAATTCAACGTAGCCGGGAAGGTGGTCAATATATCACCGGGCCCGGTCGTCACAACTTACGAGTTCAAGCCTGATCCCGGCGTGAAATATTCGCGCGTGACAGGATTGGTCGACGATCTCTGTCTCGCCCTCCGGGCCGAATCGATCCGCATCGACCGCATTCCGGGCAAGGCCTTCGTCGGAATCGAGGTGCCGAATCAGAAGCGGGAGACGATCGTGCTTCGCGAGATCATAGATCATCGAAAGTTCCACGCCGAAAAGAGCCTGTTGACCATCGCCCTCGGCAAGACGATCGACGGCGGAACGTACGTCGCTGATCTCGCCAAGATGCCGCATCTGCTCATCGCCGGTGCGACCGGTGCGGGTAAATCGGTCGGTGTGAATTCGCTCGTGATGTCGATCCTTTTCAAGGCGAAGCCCGACGAAGTGAAGTTCATCATGGTCGACCCAAAGCGGCTCGAGCTTGGTCTTTACGCCGACATTCCGCATCTAGCGACGCCGATCATTACCGATCCGAAACGCGCCGCGATCTCCCTGAAGTGGGCCGTGACCGAGATGGAACGCCGCTACAAGGACCTCGCAGGATGGGGCGTGCGAAACATCGACGGCTACAACACCGAGGTCAAAAAGCGAAACGATGCCGAGCAGTGGGACGACACCGGCCAGCCGCACCGGACGCTGCCATTCATCGTCATCATCATAGACGAACTCGCCGACCTGATGATGGTCTCCGGCAAAGAGGTTGAAGAATCGATCACGCGACTCGCGCAGATGGCGCGTGCAGTTGGTATTCATCTTGTACTCGCAACTCAGCGTCCGTCGGTCGATGTGATTACCGGTCTGATCAAGGCGAATTTCCCGGCGCGTATGTCTTACCGCGTTTCGTCAAAGGTTGATTCGCGAACCATCATCGACGCGAATGGTGCCGAGAGTTTGCTGGGCAAGGGCGATATGCTCTATCTCCCGCCCGCGACTTCGCAGGTCGTCCGCATTCACGGCTGCTACGTTGATGAAGTCGAGATCGGAAAGGTCGTTGCCGAGGTAAAGCGGCAGGGCAGGCCCGAGTACGACACGACCATCACCAAGAGCGAGGAAGAACTCGACGATTCGGGTGATCTCCCCGGCCGCCGCGATCCGCTATTCTGGGATGCTCTCAAGTGCGTGGTCCATGCAAAACGCGGATCGACATCGCTGCTCCAACGTCACCTCCGCATCGGCTACGGCCGCGCCGCCGCCATCCTGGATGCAATGGTCAAGGAAGGCTACATCGGCGACATGGACGGCTCCACCCGAGCACGCCCGGTGTTATCCAAGGCATACGAAGATCTTGCGGACGTTCAGGAGATGGGAGCTAACGGGTAGCCGACTTCAATACTTAAAATTTGATGCTTCCAAAGGTATTTGCCCCGGTAATCCTTTTCTCGATCTGTCTCATCACGGCAGGATGCGGGGAGTCGTCTGCGACGACCCAGACGACTCCATCTAGTTCGATCGCCTCCGAATACGCTATCAACATCAACACCGCCACGCTCGACGAACTTCAACGCATTCCGTACGTTGGTGAGAAGGTCGCGGAAAGGATAGTCGAACATCGCGAGATCAACGGCCCGTTTCGACGCGTCGAGCACCTGATGCTCATTCAAGGGATCTCCGACAAACGCTTTCGCAAAATTAGACCGTTGGTGAGGGTTGAATGACTCCGGAGGTCTCCCTTTCTGAAACCCCGGTAAAGTTCTCGATGTACCCGCTCCTATGGGCTGCGATAGCTTTTGGCGTTGGGATCGTGTCGGCCCACGTCGGCGGCGTCGATTGGATAATATGGCTCGGTTCGGGGCTATTTTTTGGCGGCATCGCATTGGCGGTCCGCGGAAATCGAATCGGCAGATATCTGGCACTGCTAACCGTTCTATTCGCTGGAGCATTCATTCACCAATTTCAGATCTCTAACGTTGCGGAAGACCGGATCAAGCGGATCTACGACGAAGGCCGCATAGCTTCTTCCACCCCGATCGAGGTCGAAGGCAAGCTGATCGGACGTCCCGAACCTGCCTTCGAAGGGGCATTCCTAAGCCTTCAGGTCGAACAACTCACTTCAAAAAAGGTTCAACAGCCCGCGTCCGGCGCGGTTCGGATGTTCGTACCGTTGGACGGGCCCGAACAGCAATCCGACCTCGCCTCACTCGAACTTCGTTCTGGAACGATTATCCGAGTCGCGTGCGAACTTCTCCGCGAGGATCAGTATCTTAACCCGGGCGTGATGCCGCGGCGGCAGTTGCTCGATCAGCAGGGGATCGACGCGACCTGCACGGTGAAGAGTCCGCTGCTGATCGAGGTAGTTGAACGCCCGACCAGGTCGTTGCCTCTCCATCTTGTCTACGACCAGCGGGCACGTCTGATAGATGAGTTCCGTGAGAGACTTTCACCTCAAGCCGCCGGCGTGATGATCGCATCGCTGCTGGGCGATAAGCACTTTCTCGACCGCGACACAGCGGAAGTCTTTCGCGACGGCGGCACATTTCACGTCCTCGTTATCTCAGGACTGCATATCACCTTTATTGGCGGCGTGCTCTTTTGGTTCGTCAGTATTTTCACGCGGAATCGCTTCACGCAATTCGTGGTGGTGTGTAGTGCCTTGTGGCTGTTCACTCTCGCGGTCGGGGCAGAGGTACCAGTCGTTCGAGCGTCGATCATGTTCACCGTCCTGCTTCTCGGCAGAGCGTGGTATCGCCACGGGACACTGCTGAACACGCTTGGCTTGTGCTGTTTGATCTTACTTGCCTGGCGGCCGGCGGATCTTTTCAACCCCTCATTTCAGCTCACCGTCATCAGCGTTGTCGCGATAGTTGGCATGGCATTTCCGTTGATCGAGAAACTGCGTGCGATAGGCTCTTGGATGCCCAATACGAGTTCACCATTCCCGCCAAACGTTTCAAATTGGCTGCGAAGATTTTGCGAGACCCTCTACTGGCGGCCGCATGCGTGGGACATCGAAAAGGGAAGACAGATCTGGCGTGCACGTATTTTCAAGTCACCTCTCGCGTCGCTCTCAGGCGGCCTTCGCGGCGTGAGCGCCTACTTATTCGAAGGCATTCTCGTTTCCATGATCGTCCAACTCTGGATGCTGCCGCTCCTGGTCTACTACTTTCATCGCGTCTCGCCGATCTCAGTGGTTCTAAACCTTTGGGTTGGCGTCGTGATCGCCGCCCAGAGTTTCGCCGCACTTTTCACTGTGCTTCTCGATCAGTTCAGCACTTTGCTTAGCATCCCGTTTGCGATGCTGACCGATGGGCTGAACTGGCTCCTCATCGAAGTTCCGCGAGTATTCTCAGCTCTCGGCTGGGCGAGCTTTCGAGTGCCGATCTATCCCGCATCGGGAAAGTTGATCTACCTTCTTTATTTCGTTCCGGTGATCATTCTTGCCGCGATCTTTTATCGCTGGGATCCGTTCGCTCTCCGGCGTCCGAGCCGACTCGGAGTAAAGTCAGCTTCGATATCCGGCGTGACCGCTCACAATCTCACAGGCCAGATCAATTTCCATACGTCCAGTTC
>JAQSDP010000185.1 GCA_029945985.1 bacterium
GAGCAGTTCGGATCTTCGCCTGTCGAGCCTCGGCTTTGTCTCGACGCGATGTGTACTCCGGATCACTGAATAGCCGATACTGAACCGTAAGCCCGACCGAAAATAAAAGTACTGCCGAGGTATACAATGTCCAGTTACCGGAATACTTTCCGAATTTCTTTATTAAGATCGGCAGGACGGCGAGGAAGGCGAGGATCGCGAGATTGCGATACGCAGTAAGGGACGAAGCCTCGTAGCCGCGGATCAGTCCACCGTAATAGATCGAATAGTGGGCTATGGCGGTCAGCCCGACAATCAGCACGAGGATAAAAACGTGCGATGAAGTTCGATTCCTGAGAGTCTTCATTGCGCCCTCCTTCCCTTGGGCTTTTTGGCCGGGGATGACGCAGGAGCCGTCTTCGGTTTGTACTGATCACCAAGCAATCCTAGTTCGCGAGCCTTTAAGATCACGTTTGCAGCTATTGGAGCGGCCGTTCGTGCACCGAACCCACCACCTTCGACAACGACAGAGATCGCCACCTGAGGCTGTTCAAGCGGGGCGATAGTGATGAACCAGCTATCGGTACGCTCATACATCAGTGGTGCCTGATACTCGACCCATTCACCTTTTTCGTCCTTCCGCCGTTTCTTCTCTGTGCGAAGCTTACCCGTCTTTTCGTCATAGAGTGGGGCCTGCTTTTCCGCGGTTCCGGTCTTTCCTCCCGTTCTGATTCCGGTACCGGCAAGCTTCGCAGATATAACGGTTCCGGTTCCACCAGGTTCTTCAGTTACGGTCGACATTATCTGCCGAGCGACGGCCGCCTGCTGGGGCGAGAGCACCTGTGCAAACATCTCCGGAGCTTGGTCCATTTCGATTCGAGGCTTCATTAACCTGCCTTCCATGTTGCCGGGAACCGCAGCGATCATCGCCATCTGGAACGGCGTCATCTGTCCCGCGTAGCCTTGGCCCATGCCCTCAAGGCCGAGGTCAAAGGGGGAAATATCCTTGCCGGTAACCATCGTCGACTGCTGCGGAGCGATCGAGTTTGCGACCGCTGGCGAACTTGTATTGAGGATGTTCGGAAAGAACTTTTGCAATAGGGCGTCTTCCGGGGATTCCGCCGGGCCGATGCCGAATAGTCGAGCAGTCTCAGCAAGTCGTTCGCGACCGAGTTCGATCGCTAGTTGGGCGAAGTACTGGTTGCTCGATACTTGATATGCAAACTGTATGTTCTTTGGCTCGCAACCGCCATCGCAGACTCCCGTAACCGTCCCATCAGCCTGCAGTTTCTGGGTCGCATCTACGATCGGACGCGATCCTCGAGTAGGTCTGAAGCCATCGGCGTAACTGGGAAACTGAGCGTTCTGCTTTCCGGCGCGAAACGCCGAGATCATCGTGAAGGTCTTGAATGTAGAGCCTGGCACGTAAAACTCGCGGGTGGCCCGATTCAGCAGGGGCTTATCGCGCTTGTTACCCTCGAGCTTAAGGTAATCTTCAAGGTTCTGCGCTTCCGCGAGGCTAAACGAAGGATTCGAGTACATCGCCAGGATGTCGCCATTCTGCGGGTTCAAGACCACGATAGCACCTTTTTTACCTTCCAGTTGTTTCGCGATATACGACTGTAACTCCTTGTCAATAGTGATCTTAATGTCCTTTTGCTGATCCTCCTTTCGCTTGATCGTAGTTAGGACTTCCCAGACTTCGGGCGTAGGATCAGATATCCGTTTGAAAAGCGTCCTCTCAAGCCCAGGAGTTCCGCGTTCAGTTCCCAGGAGGTGGGCCATTTCGCGTTCTAACGAGAATGCACGCACGATGTCGCCGTTCTGATCTTTCTTATAATATGCAAGGGAGTCGACGAGTTTGCCGTTGCGATCGAGCATCCATCCACGCAGATTTGCTGCAGTCGCCCGTCGGCCACGCAGGTCCTTGTACGCGAGGGCCTGGAATTGCTCATTAGATTCGTCCGCGAAATAGATCCAGTAAACTTGGAAGCCAAACACTGCAAATGCAAGAAAAATAAAGACAAACTGCCACACCCGTATGCTGCGGTTTGCGATCGTCTGGGTGAGCTTCCTCCGAACCTCTTTCGGCAGATCGAATTCGAACAGGAACTTTGGCCGATTGAAATTATCGAAAAACGAAAGGACCAGAAAGCCCAGGAGAACTCCAACGCCGACGATATATACAATGGTAAGGCCGGCAGGCGTGCGTTCGAGCACCTGCCCGCCGAATAACGCTTCCAGCGACCACTTGCTCCAATCGACCTGTAAGAGAAGCATCAACATCAAACTTCCCAGTCCTCTTTCCTCTCATCGATCTGGATCTTTGTATCTGTTGACGCCCCTTGCCGAGGTACAAGAGCTTCAACAGGTTTTGTATCCGGCGCAATGAATTCTGGGTTTACAGGGATGGAAGCGACCGTTGGCAGCGGGGCGTCGGTGGAGGATGAGGCACGAACGATAGGTAGTGTGCCCTGTGGTCCGTCGCTCCACGGTCCCGAGGTGCCCTCGCTACTACTTGGGATTTGATGCTCCGCCCCGGTCCGACTCGTGAATTCCATGTCTCCCACTTTGTACGCACGGGTCGCAGCTAACTCTGCTCGAACCTTAGGTGCAAACTTAATGTCGACCTTCACAAGCCCAAACAAGAGGATGTCACCTGACGAGATCTCAATCGCCTTTCCATATGCGATACGTTCGCCGCGGACGAATGTTCCGTTCGTGGAACCGACGTCCGCGACGATGAGTTTGCCGTCTTTATTGAGCAAAAGCGAAGCGTGGGCTTTGGAAATGCTTTCATCATCGATCGCGACGTCGTTTTCCTTCGTCCGACCAACGGACAACCGTTTTCCTTCCTCAATGCTGATGTCGCGTACGATCGGCTTTCCACCTGCTTCGAACGATAGTCGTAATTCTCCCGAGTGCCGCTCAGAAACCGAAGTTTCCGGCATTAGATTATTCGCCTTGAGGGTGTCCAACGATACCTCGAGCTCGGCGTCCTCGCCGTCGGCGTCGAGTTTATCGAAACTAAGGAAGAGCTTTACGCCTTCGGTGAAATAATCCGCTTTGACCTCGATCGACAAGGGAGCGTGGGTAAAGTAGTGTCTGTCGTTGATATGATCGACCGCGGCAATAAGAAATTCATTCTCGAGCCTTTGCAAAGCTCCCGGAGCATCGGTCGAGAACTTGTCCCATTGCATCTTTAGCTTGATATTGTGTGGGACGTATTTCCGCCCATCGCCGTTCTCGCGAACTTCGCCGTCCATCATCGATTTCATCCGCTCGATCAGTTCGCTCGTAGCCAGTGTGCTCGACGGTTTCCATCCGCGCCCGGTAAGACGGTCGAAGATGTCACCGATCTTCGTCAACGAACCTTTGACGAGCCAGTCAATAGAAAAGCTTTTCTTCGCAATGGGCGGGGAATCCGGCATTTGTTCAGCTGTCGTCATTCTAAGTCAATTGGAATACGAATAGAAACAGCGCGACGTTCAGGGAAACCGCATGAATCGAACTAATGTAATTCTGACGTCTAATGGCTTTTGCGAACTTTGCACCTATAATGTCGTATTGAGGATGGAGCCACTCTTCCGGCCGTTCTTGTTCGCACAATGCGGGAGCTTTCACTAAGCAATTGCCGGATCGATAAACGTTACGACGTGGTCGAACTTCTCGGGCGTGGGAGTTACGCCGAGATCTTCGTCGCGCGGGACACGCTTGCTTCTCCACAAACGCTGCACAGTCAGGTGGTTATCAAGGCATTGAATGTTTTCCTCCAGGACGATTTAGACACTGACCTTGAACGCACCCTCGTAGAAAATTTTCAGAACGAAGCAATAGCGTTAGATCGAGTTCGCCATCCGAACGTGATCAGCCGTCTTGGACACGGAACCGCCCGTGATCTTGCGGGAACAGTCTTCCATTATCTTGTACTCGAGTTTATGGAAGGTGGTGACCTGCAAAAGGCTTCGCGAGCTGAACAGATCTCCCTTAAGAAAGCTCTTCATTATTGCGAGCAGGTTTGTGCAGGCCTTCGCCACGCACATAACAATGGGATCATCCACCGCGATATAAAACCTCAGAATCTTTTGCTCTCGAAAGATCGCGATATCGTGAAGATCGCCGATTTCGGTGTTGCACGTATCCATCAGAACGACGCGCCGATCACGCGCGTAGGGACCAATGTCTATGCGCCGCCCGAACACAGTCCATTCGTTACACCGGGTGGGGTTGCTACCGTAGCGAAGCTATCGCCAGCGTCCGATATCTATTCGCTTGCGAAGTCGCTCTACGCGATCGTTACCGGCGAGGCTCCGAGATTCTATACCGGTCAGGCCATCACCGATCTTCCGATCTCGTGCAGAGATCAAGAGTGGGCGACCGAACTGAAGCGTGTTTTGAATAGGGCAACATTGGAGGACCATGAGCTCCGGCATCAATCAATAGATGAGTTCTGGAAAGATCTTGAAGAGCTTCGCCGACACGCGACGGATTTCGAGACCGCCACGAGCGTCCGGCCAAAGATTCATCCCACACCTCAGGCGAACGTTGCTGTTGGCTATTCACCCATTGTTCCGCAACAGCCGAGGTTCAACACGTCCCGTGAACTGAAGCTACGGAACGCGTTCTCCCCGGCACAATCGCCGCTCCGAATAGACGTAGAGAAGCTTTCGCCTCCGCCTAGCCCGGCGATTCAGCCGAAGCCGATGCAGCGGGTTGAAGATCACTGGCCGAACCAGATCAAGGAACAGCAGCAAAATGTTCTGAACTCGATCGTTGAAAAGGACGTTGCCGTTGAAACAAAGCGAAAGAAGCGTCGATTCCGTCGATGGTCGGCATTCGCGGTGCTCCTGCTTCTTTTCGCGACAGGCCTTTACGCGACTTCGGTTTTCCTGCGTGGCTCTGGTATTTTGGACGGCGTATCCTTCGGTGCATCCGCTAAGATG
>JAQSDP010000186.1 GCA_029945985.1 bacterium
GGCGGGCTGATCGGGATGCGGCTTACGGAGATCTCGGGATCGTCCCGATACTTTCTCGAAGGGGCTGTCGTTTACGCTAACGCGGCAAAGATCCGTGCTCTCGGCGTTCCCGAGAAGACCTTGACGGATCATGGGGCTGTCAGCGCGGAGACCGCCGAAGCTATGGCCGCGGGAATGCGGGAGCGATCGGGAACCGAACATTCGATTTCAGTAACCGGAATCGCCGGGCCCGATGGCGGAACGGAGGAGAAGCCCGTGGGCACAGTGTTTATCGGATACGCAGGAGCAAAAGGTACAAGATCGATGAAATTCGTATTTCCGGGCGACAGGGAACTGGTCAGATGGCGAGCAAGCCAGGCGGCTCTAGATTACCTGCGACGTCAGATCTTGAAATTGGGGTAGGGTGACTTGGGGAGTTTTCTCAAAAGAGTAAAGGCGAAAATCTATGATCTCGGCCGTCTCACACCGATCGCGATCGTGACCGCTGTTGTGCCCATGCTGGGCAGTTCCGCGCTCCTCGTGCTCGGTTACCCGGTCGGCCATTGGCTTCAGGCAAATCCGGGTATCGGGGCCGTACTCTTCGTACTTGGTGTCTTCTTTTTCTGTGGACTTGCTCTGCTCCCGACAAACCTGATCGGGATCCTTGCGGGCTGGGCATTCGGCTTCTGGTTCGGTTGGTTTCTGCTGATCGCCGGCGTCGTCGGATCTGCTACGATCTCCTACTTCATCAACCTCCGACTTACAGGCCATACTCTCACAGCTCTCACCCAAAGGAACGCCCGCGCCGATGCAATTCACAAGGCCTTAACGAATGAAGGCTTCCTTAGGACGACTTCCGTCATCACATTGATTCGAATGTCCGTCGTTATGCCGTTTGCGTTCACAAATTTCTTCCTCGCAGCGGCGCGTGTGCCCGTCTCCTCCTATATTCTCGGGACCTTCCTGGGGATGCTTCCACGTTCGGGTGCGATGGTCCTTCTCGGAGCAGGCCTATCTGTACTCACATTCGATAGTTTCAATGATGTATGGTTCCTCGCGGCGGGCATTCCTGCGACTTTAATTTTGATCATAGTGATCGGAGTTCTGAGCCGTCGGGCCCTTGACCGATTGACACTTGAAACCTCGTCGGCAGATATTCAGCCCGAAATGCGATAATTGCTTGCTTTTTAATTGATTTGGGACGAAAATCATCCAAGCGCTCACCGGCCGACCCGCGCTGGATAACTTTTTGGAACTTTGATGCCCGTTGTCTCGTGGAATTAGCCGGACTCAGCTTTTCCATTTTCCCTTCGATAGGTGCACTAAGACTATGAACCGACCAGCTTACCTTCGCGTATTGTCCCTACTTTTGTTGCTCTGCCTCCTTTCGCCGACGGCCGCTCTTGCCTTCGGGGATGGGAAGAAGTTCTTCAAGGAGGGCATGAAGCACGAGATTGCCGAGGAATGGGACAAGGCCGCGGAGTTGTTCGCCCAGGCTGTCGGCGAGAACCCGAAGAATCCGGAATACCGGCTTCATCTGCAGCGCTCGCTGTTCTTCGCTTCGCAGCAGTATATGGCGAAGGGAAGGGCAGCGGCCGATGAAAAAGATTATGCCGCGGCGTATACGTATTTCCGGAAGGCTTACGCTTTTGATCCGGTAAACGAACTCGCTAAATCAGAGATGGCACGCATGGTGCGGATGCAGGAAGGACTGCTTAAAGGCGATGATAAGGATCCCAAGACAGACGCGCAGGTAAAATTCACGCAGACTGGCTTTAATCCTGCTGATGATGTGAAGATGCCGCAGAAGTTCGAGAAACTGCGCGACGTTCCGTTCCCGAGCGGAGTGAATCTTACGTTCCTGGTCAAAGAGTTGGCAAAGGATCTTGAGTTGAACGTGTTGTTTGATACTGACTCGCGGCTCGACGCTAGGCAGGTAAAGATCGAACTGAAGAACGTTACCGCGGCCAAGGCGTTGGATTATATCTTCCTTCAGGAGAGCTTGTTCTTTCAAAAGGTCGGCCCTCGGACGATCCTCGTAGCGTCGAATCAGCGTCGAACCAACTTCCAGCAGCTCGTCCTCCGCACCTTCTATCTTGCCAACGCAAACCCGAAGGATGTAAAGACCATAATCCAGACAGCGATCCCGCCGCAGCCGGGACGGACGCAAACGATTGTAGTTGAAGACGCATCGACCAATAGCCTTACGATCCGCGACACGGCTGAGAATATTGCCCTGTTCGAAAAACTCATTGGCTCGCTCGACAAGGATCGTGCCGAGGTAGTGATGGATGTCGCGATCTATGAAGTTTCCAAATCGGACCTTCTCGAACTGGGAAATCAGATCGGGAGTAGGGCCCAGCTTACCAACCTTGGGGGAACCACGCGCGGAGTGGTCGGGCTTGGAGGGAATGAGCTTTTCGGATCTTTGACCCGGGCGATAGGCGATGTGATTCCATCGGTTTTCGGTGCTGGGATCGTGCTGCCTGCGTCTAATTTAGTTGCATTTCAGGCTAAAGGTAATACAAAGCTCTTAGCTTCTACACAGATTCACGCATTCAATAACGAAGACTCGTCGGCTCGCATTGGTCAGCGAGTTCCGGTTAAGACAGCGACCTATCAGACCGGCAACACCACGCAGGGCGGGGTTGTAGCTGACGTGATCAACTATGAGCAGGTCGGCCTTACGCTCAAGTTCAAGCCGATCGTCTTCCCAAACCAGGACGTTCAGGTCGCGATGGACATCGAATCAAAGGACGTCGTCTCGGGCGGAACTACCGAGAACCCCATATTTTCTGAACGGAAGATCGTAGGTACTGCCAGGGTGCAGAATAATAAGACTCTTCTACTCGCGAGCGTGGCTCAAGATGTGGAAAGCCGGGGAAGGTCCGGGCTGCCGTTGTTAGGTCTTATTCCCATCTTGGGCCGCCTATTTTCTGCCCCGACGCGGGATAATCGGCAGGTCGATATTGTTATTGCTGTGACGCCGCGGGTTATCCGCGCGCCAGCCATCCTGCCCGACGACCTGATCGAGCGTCCGACCGGAAGTATGGCTTTACCGACGAGTGGTTCGCTTGAGGCAATGATCATTCAGGAAGAGCGGGGCGAACAGCTCGCAATGGCTCGCCGTCTGCCGACGAACACGGCCGTGCAGTTGCCCGATCAACCAGCCGCTCCGGGATATGTACGCGGCGCTCAGCCGGAGGCACCGGTGACTTCAAGCACGGCTCCGGAGAAATCGGCTGAGAATGCCGTTGCTGCTTCGACCGGATTGAACTTGAAACCGATTGACACGAGCGCGAAGTCGCTCGATATTCGACAGACTTCGGATACCCGTGTTGCCGTGTCTGAGCCAAAGGCGGCTGAAACCAAGCAGACATTATCCGTCGACCCTTCCAGCGAAGTTAGGCCAGCTCTTGTTCGAGCCGCTTCAGTGGAACTTAGCCTTCCGTCATTCTTCAAGGAGATGAAACGCGGAGATAAGGTGACTATCCCGGTGATGGTCAAGAGTTCTGCGTCGTTCCGCTCCGCGATGCTTGGATTGAAGTTCGATCCGGAAAAAATCGCTGTTAGGACCGTCACCTTCGGCGATGTGTTCGGCGAGTTAAGTGCTGCGAAAACTGTCACTCCGTACCTGAACCAGGGGGGAAAGATGTTTGTCTCGCTTTCGCTTGAAAATGGCGTCGCGCCAAGCTCTTTCGGTATCTTAGCCTATGTCGAGATCGAAGCCCTGTCCGACGGGAAGCCGATGATCACACTGGAAAAAGAAGCACTCAATTTCCTTTCTGCCGATGGGAAAACATTCGCGGTAAAGTTCTAGGCCGTCAAACGTAGCGTGAAGTCATTGAAAATCGACAAATTGGGATCTGTTCTTATTGATCGCGTGTCGGCTGGCTTCACGCTTTTTGAGTTGGTGGTAACGCTTGCGGTTCTGTCTGTCCTGGTCGTAGGGACTATCCCGCTCACCCAGAATGCGAACAAGCGGCAGAAAGAGCTTCGGCTTCGCGAGACGCTCAGGCAGATGCGTGCTGCAGTCGATGAATTTAAGCGTGATACGTATGGTGCCTGTCCTCAGGGAGCCATAGTCACGGGCAATCCGATCGGCCGCCCTGGGACGCCGAACGCTCCGTCCGATCCACGAAGCCGCGTGGTGATCGACGACTGCACGATCTTCGACTCCGAGAATCTCGACCGGTTTCCGCCGGATCTTGACACCCTCGTGAATGGTGTTCGAGTTAAACCCCGCGGTATCAATCTCATGAGCGGTCGCGGCCTTGGCGGTGACGATATGAATGCCACCGATATCAATTCGAATGAAGAGATCATCAAGGTCTACCTTCGAGAACTGCCGGTCGATCCGATGACCGGAGAATCGAATTGGGAGCTGAGATCGTCCTATCAGGATGCCGATTCGAGCTGGGATCAGATCAACGTTTTCGATGTACGCTCTGCGTCTAACGAAGAAGGGTTGAATGGAGAGAAGTACAGTGATTGGTAAAGAGCGGCGAAATCAGGGATTTACTTTGCTCGAGCTTATGATCGCGATGTTCATCGTGATCATTCTTCTCTCGGTCGCGCTTCCGACCTATCAGCGATCAGTTCAGTTCGCGAAAGAAACCGTTCTTAAAGAAAATCTTTGGCAGATGCGGAAAGCGATCGACCAATATGCGTCGGACAAGGGCAAGTATCCGCCGTCCATCGAATCTCTGATCGAAGGTAAATATCTGCGAGAGATGCCGATCGACCCGATCCTGGAAGCAGCCGAATGGGATCCGGTGATGGGTGAGGACCCTCTGAATCCGGATAGTGGCGAGGGGCTCAAGGACATAAAGAGCAAGGCCGACGGGCAGGACAGTGATGGAAAGGATTATAAGGATTATTGATCTTAATGTTTGATTTTCTCACCCAGCCGAACTACCCAAGAGCAGCAATTGGCATCGA
>JAQSDP010000187.1 GCA_029945985.1 bacterium
CAGGAAGGTTTGGCGGAGACGATACGCGGGAATGAGGCGAACGACCGGTATCGCCGCTCGATGGAATGGGCGACGGGCGTGGATGCGAACGGCAAGGAGAATATGCCGGCCGGCGAGCGGATATTTAATGCCAACTGGGACGATTTTCCGAAGCTGTTCTTCTTCAATCAGAAGCACTCGTACGTCTACGGGCTGGATCCGAATTATCTCTATTCCCAAAACCCCGATCTTTATAAGCTGCTGCTCGATATTACTTCGGGCAAGACTGATGATGCGGGGCCTATCATACGCGAAAAGTTTGGCGCGAATTATGTGTTTACCGACGGCAAAGAAAATGATGAGATGGTCGCCAAGCTGCTCGCGAGCGGTTGGACGGATGTCGTCTACGACGACGAAGAAGGCCGCATCCTGAAGATCCGTACGGAAAAGGGCGACCCGTGGAAGGATCCGGATGAGGCTCCTGAAACGCCTGAAGAAAAGGAAGAATTGGACCGGTTGGAGCAGAACGATAACGTGAACGCGAATGCTAACGTTCCGGTTGATGAAGTGGAGTCGGCTCCGTAGACCAGGATCCTTATCCGCGAAGTACACGAAATGGAACGAAAGAAGATCATCCGGAAATCGATGTTGTTGGTTGTTGTCGCGGGGGTCCTTTGTTCGTGTGCGCCGAATCAGCGGATCGTGGAGTCGAACGCGCAGTTGGCGGAGGTGAATGTGAATCGCGGGGTGGCGACGCCGGTGCGGTCTTCGCTTGAGAAGGATATCGAGGCAATGCGGACGGCGGACTTTATCTTTATCTACGTGATCAAGCGAAAGGACGGCGGGGAACTCGATGCTGAAGACAAGAAATTTGCAGGTGCGGTGATACCGGGTGAGATGAACCGTCGGACGGTCGCGGACGAAGGGAAGGCGATATTGATCGGGTCGAACTTTCGGATGCCCGATGAATCGCGCGAGCTGGTCGAGGAGCGTTTTGCGTTTCAAGACCTTTCACGCGACGTTCCGTCGGCGAACTCTAGTTCGAACGCTAACAGATAATGCCAAAGCTGGTAGAAGAATCGCAGGCTCAGGAAGATCGGCTGCTCGAGCCTAAGCAGATCGAACCGATCCGCGTTGTGCTCGATCCGTCGTCGCCATCGATCCGCTCGCTCGTCCGTATCCTTGTCGTTGCGACGATATTTCTTTTCATCGCAAGCCGGATCGAGAACGTCATCGGTTCGCTGACCTATCTGTTCTTCCTGCTTGTTCTATCGATCTTCTTTGCGTATTTGATCGATCCGCTGGTGAAGCTGATCCGGCGTCCGTTCAAGGCGAGGCAGATCGAACGGTTCATGCCCCGCGGATTCGCGATCGTCATCTCATATCTGCTCGTTTTTTCGGTCCTGGGCATCACGATCGCCAGCATCGCCCCGCGTGCATCGCAGCAGGCGAGAGATTTTGCCGCGAACCTTCCCGCGTACGGAGCGTCGGTGCAGCGAACCGTCCAGGACCTGAATCGCCGTTTCGAGCGGCTGCGAATTCCGGACGAGGTGCAGACTCGCATCAACGATCAGGCGACGGCGATCGGGGCGTCGATCACGGCGACGGTCGGCGGGGGTGTGGTGTCGCTCTTAACATTCGTTCCGTGGCTGATCATCATTCCGATCCTGGGATTTTTCTTTTTGAAGGATGTCAATTCGTTTCGATTGGGCGTGCTGCGCTTGTTTCCGGCGGGGCAGTGGCGGATGCGGGCGGACAGTATACTGAGCGATGCGAATGATACGCTGGCGGCTTATGTGCGGGCGTGCATCATCTCGTGCGTGCTGATCGGGGTTGTGTGTACGGTCGCGTTCTACATCATCGGCTTAAAGTATGCGTTGCTGCTGGGGATACTGGCCGGGATCTTTGAATTTGTGCCGCTCCTCGGGCCGCTGACGATCGGGTTGATCGCGGTGGCTACGGCCGGCTTGGGGGACGATCCGTGGAGGGCGTGGCCGACGTTGATCTTCTTGATCACCCTGCGGATCATTCACGACTACATTACATACCCGCGTATCGTCCGCGGCGGCATTCATCTGCATCCCGTACTGATCATCATCTCGGTACTCGCCGGCGAACAGATCGCGGGGATCCCGGGCGTTTTCTTGGCGATCCCGGTCGTGGCGTTGATCACGGTGGCGTACAAACATTTTCTTGATCACCAGGGAAGCCGTACGCTGTTTGAAGGGCTGGTCCACGAAGAGAAAAAGCCCGAAGAGGAGACCGTTTAGATGTCCCCTCTTGCGTGGCTTATCGTCTTCTTTTTTATCCTGCTGTTCTTGTCGATCCTCGTCTACGTCCTCGTCGTGCGGGCGTTCTATTGGGGTGATAAGAAAGGCCCGCCTACGAAGAAGAAGTAGGGAGTTAGCACCCGCCGATGTAGAACTTCGCGTCGAACTCGGCGATCACTTTTCCATTCTTCAATTTCTTCAGTCGTCCCGTGAGATTCGCCGGATATTCGCACCCTTCGCATTCGATTACTTCAGTTAAGACGGGAAATTGACCTACGAACTGGTAGCTTAGTCCGTCAACAGTGGTAGTTTCGAATGCGATCTCCCGATTGCCGACGGCAATCTTCGTGAACGAAAACCTCTTCTTTGTCTGGAGAGATCCAATGGGAAGAATGTTACGACTGCTGTAGATTTCTCTGTCCTCATTGTATTCGCGCGTTTCGATGTCTAGAAACTCAATCTCGGCGAATGCCTGTGGGAGTGTCTCCGAATTCAGGAAATAGGTTCCGGTCGGGTCGAAATCATCAATTGTGGCGAGGTCGTTTCGAAGATCCTCAAGTCTGGTTGCTGGCTCAGGTTCCGCAACCGGTACCGCCACCCTTTCAGTAGTCGCCGGCGACTTCGTGAGACCCCCGACAGTTGTGATAACAAACCGTGCCGCGATGACGGCGCTGGTGCCGAGCAGAAGTGTGATGCCGAAAACGAATGTACTTAATGAGAGTTGAAAGATGTTCATTTAATGTTGTCCTCCCGGGCTAATGGTGAACATTTAATCTTTAATTAGCTTCGCTCGGTAGAGTTGTGTCACGGTCGAAAAGGTGTGGATATCCACAACGTTGGCGTGACGATGTGACGCTTTCGGCCCGGGCGGACGCGGGCTACGATCAGGTGTGGAGCGAATCCTGTTATAATCCCGTTCGTTTGCCGAGATAATGTGTCGATATTAATTGCTGAAGACAACGAGGCCCAACGCCGGTATCTGGCGAAGCTGCTGACGGATAATTTCGGTTCGCATCTGCCGCTGATGGAGGTGACGGATGGCGAGGCGGCGGTTTCGCAGGCGATCGAACATCGGCCAAGTTTGTCGATCTTCGACATCCAGATGCCGAAGCTGTCAGGTGTGAAGGCCGCCCGGGCGATCTGGCGCGAGGTGCCGGATGCGCGGATCATTTTCTGGACCCAGTTTCCGCACGAGATCTACATAAACGAGATCAGGAAAATGGTGCGGGCGACCGATCCGCAGCCGACCTACGGGTTCATTCACAAGAACAATCCGGAAGAGAGATTTCTTAGATTCATCTCGGCGGTGCTTGAGGACGGTGCTGATATGATCGACCCGGCGTTCAAGGATTCGTTTCAGCGACCACTGCTGACGGAGTTTGAGACGGAGGCACTGAAATTTCTCGCACTTGGATTGTCGAACTGGGCGATATCACGAAAGTGCAGCTTGAGCTTGCGAGGCGTGGAAAGCAGGTTGGCGACACTTTACGAGAAGCTGTTCCCGGCACATTCGGCGGGAACGGATGCGGAAGAGTACGACAAGCTGGCATTTAATCCGCGTACCCGAGCGTTTTTTGAGGCGATCCGACGAGGGCTTATTAACAATGACGAGCTTGAGAAATCAGAGTCCGAGCTGACCGAATGGCTCGACCGCGACCGCAAGAAGTTTCGCCAGATTCCGAAGCAGAGCTGAATGCAGATCAACGGTAGGACATTCCTGAAGCTGTCGGTGCTGTCTCTGCTGATCTTATTGGCCCTCTCGACGTTTTTCGCCCAACAGCAAGTCGAACTGACTCCAACGCCTTCACCCGAAGCATCGCCGACCGCGTCTCCTACGCCGACGCCTTCGCCTACGCCACTGCCCGGCGCCCAGAACTTTCATCAATGGGGCTCGATCACAGTCTTCAACGGGCTCCCATCGGATAGCGTCCGAGCTATCGCGCAAACGCCGGACGGGGTGATGTGGTTTGGCACCGACAACGGCCTCGCCCGTTTCGACGGAAGGCGGATACAGAATTTCTCGCTTGGCGACCCGGAGGCTAATCGTATCCTAGCGCTGGAAACCGTCGCGAACGGCGATCTGTGGATCGGAACGCGGAACGGAGCCTTTATCTATTCGAATCTTGGCCTCACCACTATCGAAAATACGCCGGGCACAGTAATAACCGCTATAGTTGGGCGCGGTAACGACATCTTTCGAGCTGGGACCGAAAGCGAGGTCGTACTCGGCACGGAAACCGGATTCGTGCTGGTCGTTCGGAAGCAGGACAGCGGCACTCGCGTGGGCACTCCACTATTTCCCGAACCAATCAAGTCTCCGGATGGCACACCCGCAGCAATAACAGGCTTGATAACAACCGATCACGGGGGCATCCTTGCCGCGACCGCTGGACGCGGTGTGTTCTTTGTGGATGATGGCGTCGCGGAAAGCGAAGCTACTTTGCGTGCGCCTTCGCCGTTCGTGAATGCGATTGTCCGAGACTCAGATTTCAAAGTTTGGCTTGGCATCGATGCCACGCGAGGCGGCAACGGAGTCGCGGTCGCATATCCAGACGGACAGCCGATTCGAATCACTGCTCCGACATCGAAAGTCCTTACGCTGGTGGCCAATGAGCAAGGCAGTTGGGCCGGCACCGAGCGCTACGGTCTGTTCAACTTTGTCG
>JAQSDP010000188.1 GCA_029945985.1 bacterium
GAAGCCCGACTCTCGCAGATACAGCGGGACGAACTTCGGCTCGGCGCCCGAGATGATCGTGTCGGGCATGTAGTTCTCGTAATACGGATCGAAAACAACGACCTCCTCACCCGGATTGATCGTAGCAAGTGCCGCCGCGATCATTCCTTCGGTCGAACCGCAGGTCACGGTTATCTCGGTCTCAGGATCGACCTCCATTCCCAAGAACCACTTCGTCTTCTCGGCGATCGCGTCGCGAAATTCCTTCACACCCCACGTCACAGCGTACTGATTATGATCATCCGCGATCGCTTCCTGCGCCTTTTGCTTGATGTCTTCGGGCGCCGCCCAATCGGGGAATCCCTGTCCGAGATTCACTGCGCCATACTTCACCGCCTCGCGGCTCATCTCGCGGATGACCGATTCGGTAAACGACGCGGCCTTCGCCGAGATCCGATTCTTGGACGCCTGTGCAACTGACATAGATCTCTATTTGGCTACCGATCCGAACGAGGTGTGTTGGGCATAGTATCTTTCTTCTTCCTCGAGCGTTAGTTCGGAGAAATCATACTCGCCCGATGTGACGCTCGCCTCAGCAAGCATTTGGTTGAACAACCAGCGGATCTTGATGACGTCATTAACCTCTACTGCCCTGCGGAACGCCGAGAACATCTGGCCTACCTCCTCGGTCGAAAACGTAGCGATCTTGCCGATAAATATTTTAGGATGGTGTGTTTTTTCGAGGTCCTCGCCGGTCATCTCCAACTCTTCAAAGAGCTTTTCACCCTGTCGGACACCCGTGAAAACAATGTCCACATCTTCAAACGGTATCAGACCCGAAAGCCGGATCATATCCTTTGCGAGGTCGAGTATTTTCACCGGCTCGCCCATATCGAGTACGAAGATCTCGCCGCCGGATCCGAGCGCCGCAGCTTGCAGAACAAGCTGGCTCGCCTCCGGGATGGTCATGAAGTACCGCGTCATCTCCGCGTGGGTAACCTTCACCGGCCCTCCGCGGCGGATCTGTTCGCGAAAGATCGGCACGACCGAACCGGCCGACCCGAGCACATTGCCGAATCTAACCGCTACAAACCTGGTGTCATAAAGCCGATTCAGTTCCTGTACAGCTATCTCGGCCAGGCGTTTGCTCGCGCCCATGACCGAGGTCGGGTTGACGGCCTTGTCCGTCGAGATCAGTACAAAATGGGTTGTCCCACTCTCACCTGCGATCCGGCCGAGGTCGCTCGTGGCAAACGCATTGTTCTTCACCGCCTCGGCGACATTCCCCTCCATCAGCGACACGTGTTTGTGCGCGGCGGCATGGAACACGACCTCGGGGCAATAGTCCGAGAATATCTGCCTGACGCGATCGAGGTCGCAAATATCGGCGATCAACGGAACGATCTCTGTTTGCAGGTCAACCTCGGAAAGCTCGCTCGTGATCTCGAACATTGCGTATTCAGCTCGCTCGACAAGTACCAGCGTTTTCGGATTGAAATCCGCGATCTGCCTTACCAACTCCGACCCGATCGAGCCACCCGCACCGGTTACTAAGATCGTCTTTCCGGAGAGAAGGCCCGCAAGATTTGCAGTATCGAGCACTACAGGTTCGCGGCCCAGAATATCGTCAATTTGGACGTCTCGCAGCCGGCTGATCGCGACCTTTCCGTGAGCCAGTTCATCTAGGCTTGGCACGATCCGCGTCTTTACGCCCAGATCGGCGCAAAGATCGACGATGCGGCGAATCTCCTTTCCGCTGGCGTTGTCGAGCGTGATCACGACTTCCTCGACACCGATCTCATCGACGAAACGCGGCAGATCATCCGTTCCGCCCAAGACCTTGAATCCGCTGACGAGGCCGCCTTTCCACCGCGGATCGTCATCGACAAAGCCCCATATCTCAAGTTCCGAATCGCCGCGGCCCGCGATCTCGCGTACCAAAGTGGCACCCGTTCGGCCCGCTCCTACGAGCAAGGCTTTCTTACGCTTGAAGACTCGCTTGTGCTTACTAGGCTGGCGCTGTCCAAATTCGTAAAGAAACCTGCGAAGCACCCGAAGGCCCAGCAGCCCGCCAAACCCGAGGATCGTATCGATCGCGATCACCGATATCGGCACCTGCCAAAGGTTATAAGTAGTGAAATTTAGAAGAAAACGGAGAGCAAGAAGTATTCCCCCCGAAACTAAGGCAGCGTACGCAAAAACCTTCACATCACCGATGCTGATGTAGCGCCAAATGATCGAATAGGCCCCGAGCAGGAAGAGAGTGGAGATCTGAACGAAAACTACGAATGAGACCTGTGTGAGGACCGATTCCAGGACGAATGTGTCTACCCGGATGTTGATCGACGGAACGTATGCGAGGAAAAAGGCGGTCGTAAGCATTGCTACATCCGCCAAAAAAAGAATGGGCCGCCTCAGAAACCAGAAACGCTCTCCTAAAGTTTTTAGATCAGTATCTATATGACCCTCTCCGGCTCGATCGGTTATGTGTGGGAATCAGCCTTGTATTATATCAAAATCAATGATTTTCGACGTCACCCGCTGTGACCTAATTATCCAGCAACCGTTTCGCGAAAAGATTGAATCCAAAGAATTTATGGGATATGCTTTCATTTCCGCATTTAGAGGTGTTTATGGTGCGCTCTAGGATTTTTGGCTTCATCACTGTTCTTTCCGCAGTTTGTATATCAGTCTTCGCTCAGGCCCCGAGCACGGATTCCGCAAAGGGCTATCTTGTCGGCCCCGGAGACGAGATAACCGGCAAAGTTCTCGGTGAACCGCAGTTCGATTTTGTCTCGACGGTAGACGAGAACGGTCAGATCGAGGTTCCCTTTTTCGACAAACCCGTGAATGCAAGGTGTCGCACCGAAACCGAGCTTCGCACCGACGTAACAAAGCTATTGGCGAAATACCTGAAGAATGCTCAACTAAGCCTGCGTGTTACTAAGCGCGACAGCCGCCCGCCCGTAAGCCTCTTTGGCGAGGTAAAGGAGCAGCAAAAGTTTCAGCTTACCCGCCGAGTCCAGCTCCTGGAATTGATCTCTTACGCGGGTGGCGAATCCGAAAAGAGCGGTGGCGTCGCACAGGTTTTCCGAACCCTTGGCCCGGTTTGCGCGGCTCCCGACGATCCTAATCGCTGGACGGCTTCCAGCGACGGCGGGTCTAATGTCCCGATGCGCGAGTTCAGCCTTGCCGAACTGCGAAAGGGACTCCAGGAAGCTAATCCGGAAATACTTGCCGGCGATATTATCGTCGTTCAAAAGGCTGCTCCCGTTTATGTGATCGGAGAGGTAATGAGTCCTAAAGAATTAGTTCTCCCTGATGGCGGATTGCCGCTGACTCAGGCGATCGCGATGGCGTCCGGCGTAAATCGCGAAGCCAAAACCAAGAGCGTCAAGGTCTATCGCCAAAAGCCGGGAGCGGTCGAACCCGAAGTTTTTGCGGTCAATTACGATGCGATCCGCAAAGGCGAGGAAAAGGACATCATGCTCCAAGCACGCGATATTGTGGAAGTCGGAAAGGCACCAAAAAAGTTTTTGGATTATGTGATCGAGTTTGCCACGGGAATACCCGGCAGGATCCCGATTCCGATCCGGCCTATCTAGCACGTATAGCCCGCTGATCACTCGGTGGGCTTTTCATTTTCCGCGTTTGCGTAGATGCGGTCTATGATGTCCTTGTATTTGGTGTCGATAACGCGGCGTTTCATCTTCATCGTCGGCGTTAGCTCACCACCGTCGACAGAGAGCTCTTTCTCAAGCAGAGCGATCTTCTTCACCGTCTCATACTTTGCCAAACCCTTGGTTGCCGTCGCCACCTGCCGCTCCAAGAGATCGATGATCTTCGGATCGCTGCAGTATTCTTCGGGCGACATTTGCGGCAACCCCTTGTGTTTCGCATAAGAATCGAGCATCTCGAAATTTGGCACGATCAGCGCGGCGGCGAACTTTCGTTCATTCCCGATCAGCACCACCTGATTCACAAAACGCGATGACCGGATCATCTGCTCGATCGGCGACGGAGCAATGTATTTGCCGCCCGACGTCTTGAAGAGCTCCTTCTTGCGGTCCGTGATCTTTAAGAAACCCTCGCTGTCGATCTCGCCTATATCACCCGTGCGAAACCATCCGTCGTCAGTGAACGCATCGCGCGTCGCCTGCTCTTTGTTGTAGTAACCAAGCATAACCCCCGGCCCGCTCGCTTCGATCTCACCGTCTGCCGCTATCCGCACTTTCGCGTTTCGAATAGGTTTCCCAACCGTACCGAGCTTCATATCGATAGGGTTGTTCGAGGCGATCACCGGCGATGTTTCTGTCAGGCCGTAGCCCTGCATTATCGAAATTCCTGCACCGGTAAAGATCAGGTATATCTCATCCGGCAACGCCGCGCCGCCCGTTATGCAATATCGTAAATGCCCGCCAAAAAAACCGCGTAATTTACTGTAAACCAGTCGATCAGCAAGCGCGTGCTTCCATTTCAGACTGAGCGGGATGGATTCGCTTTTCTCGTTCCTTAATGCGACCGTCTTCGCCAACTCGATCGCCCAATCGAATATCTTCTCGGTCAAACCGCCCCTCTGCGCCGCTTTCAATTTCGCCTTTGCGTAGACCTTTTCAAATATCCTCGGCACGCCGATAAAGATCGTCGGTCTTACGTCTCGGAGATTGTCCGGCACCTGGTCGACCGACTCGGCATAGTGCACCGACATGCCATTAAAAAAGTATAGATACATCGCGGACCGCTCAAAGATGTGCGATAGCGGCAGTACCGATAGCGGTTTATCGTGATCGCTGAATGAATACCGCTCCCCGCAATCGATCACATTAGAAAGTATGTTGTTGTGCGAAAGCATCACGCCTTTAGGTTCGCCGGTCGTACCGCTCGTGTAGATCAGGGTCGCAAC
>JAQSDP010000189.1 GCA_029945985.1 bacterium
CTCGCCACCGACACTTGGTCGGGTCTGAAGGTGATCTCGCTCGAGGCGGGAAGTGTACTCGACAGCCAGCCACTCCGACTCCTTATTCGAAATGAAGGTTTCGTCGCCGATGTAGGGGCGATGGGGCATGGTCTTCAGATGTGGTTGCAGACAATGTGGTTTCTCGCTCGCACCAAGAACGAATCAACTATTATTCTCGATGAACCGGACGTTTACCTTCACGCAGACCTTCAACGCAAGCTGATAAGGCTTCTGATTAATCAAAAGCGCCAGGTAATCGTCACGACCCATTCGGTTGAGATAATGGCGGAGGTAGATCCAGAAAATATTCTTATAATCGACAAAAAGCGCTCAAGTTCGAAGTTTGCTGCCAGTCTACCCGCCGTACAGCGAATTATTGGATTCGTCGGTAGTTCGCACAACATTCATCTCGCAAGAATGTGGAACTCGAAGCGATGTTTACTCGTGGAAGGAAAGGACGTTAGCATACTAAAGAATCTACAGAACACTTTGTTTCCCGACTCCGCGGAACCTTTCGACACAATTCCGAATATGCCGATAGGGGGTTGGGGAGGATGGAACTATGCCCTTGGCTCTTCAATGCTCATCGAGAATTCGGTCGGTAAGAATATTGGCGTTTATTGCGTCTTGGATTGTGATTTTCACACCGGGGAAGAGATTGCCAGGAGATATGAGCAGGCGAGCGAAAAATCAGTTTTATTGCACATTTGGAGTCAGAAGGAAATCGAAAACTATGTACTGAATCCTACGGCGCTGACTCGCTTTATTGAAAATAGAGTGGCGAAGCGGACGGCCCCTCCAACCTTGGAGGAAGTCGTAAATACGCTTGACCGAATCGCTGAAGGTTTGAAGGACGATCTATTCGACTCGTTGTCACACGAGTTTCTCGTCAACGAAAGAGCAAAAGGTGTGCATTCTGCAAATAAACGAGCACGGGAGCACGTCAAGGAAAGATGGATTTCGTTGGAAGGCAAGCTTGGCTTAGTGTCTGGGAAAGAAGTCCTGACTCAGTTTTCATCTTGGAGTCAAGGTGAGTTCAGCGTTCAAGTGAATTCGCAGGCACTTTCGAGAACTCTGTTACCTCACGAGATACATAAGGAGATGAGAATGGTTGTGACAGCGATTGAGAATAGTGAGAAATTCGAAAAAACTTGGTGAGTTGCCAAGCAATGAGCTGAAATGACTAGCGCGCCTTTCTTCGACCGGGCGCTCCGAGCCACTGTAGCCTGCTTTACTGTTCCGTTCCTCAGTGGCCCTCAATCCAGCTTCTGCGAAACCGTTTTAGCATCTTCAGGATTCGTTTATCTCAACAATGTCTAAGCGTCCGTGTGCAGGAGGGGTGGAATCAAAAGTTCAGGTAAGCCCGGCGTTTCTGTGATTACCGCTAAAGACACAGAATGCATCCGTACAATGCTGCCGAATAGGTGGTGTCAAATGCGCGTAATTAGCTCGGTGATGAGGGCGGCTTGGGCGGGGCGTTGTGAAATTATGAATTCCGAATGATGAATGATGAATTGGGGGCAAGAGGCGGCGCGGTCGTCCGTTCGAGTGTGCGGAGCACACGGTGATTAATGTAGCTACACGTGGCGGCTTTGCGGAACGTGTAGACAATGGTCCCCGATAAATCCCGAGCGTGTGAAACACGCGTCACAAGCGAACGCACGCTCAGACGCACCATTACCTGTAACCTACACGTTCCGCTTAGCTGCACGTGTAGCTATTGATATGGCGTGTGCTCCGCACACTTAGTCCGTGTTGCGTGCTCCCACCCGTTCCGACAAGCGTAACCACATCAATCCCATACGTATTTCTCCTCGAATTTGACGTTGTGATTCCGCAGAATGCCGACGTACTCCTGCTCGAACGTCGGCTGGGCGTGATGTTCTTTCTGATCGCGGATGTAGTCACGAACTTTTTCGATCGCCGACTCGCTTACCGTGAATGCTCCGTATCGACGCTGCCATGCGAACTTCGGGTTGTGTTGCTTTGCCCACCGTGAGGATGATGCCTTTAGCTCACGCATGAATGCCGGCAGGTCGCACGGTTCGAGGATGACCAGTAAGTGGACGTGATCGGGCATTCCGTTGATGATGATCACGCGGCCTTTGTGGTTGTTGACGATGCCGGCGAGGTAGGAAAAGAGTTCGGTCTCCCATCGTTCGGAGATGAGCGGGAATCGGTCTTTTGTGGCGAATACGATGTGGTAGATCAGGCGAGAGTGGGACATCAGTTTCTTGGGACGCGTGTTTCACACGCTCGGGTTCGATTTGTCTTCCTAGTCTACACGTTCCGCCGAAGCGGCTGCACGTGTAGCTACCGTAATTGGCGTGTGCTCCGCACACTGAGGAATGCCGTTCGGCCATTTTGAAATATACGTTCCGCCGAAGCGGCTGGACGTGTAGCTACCTTGATTGGCGTGTGGTCCGCACACTAAGGAATGCCGTTCGGCCATTTTGAAATATACGTTCCGCCGAAGCGGCCGCACGTGTAGCTACCGTAATTGGCGTGTGCTCCGCACACTTAGGAACGCGAATAATACGAATGGTCCGTGCACCTACACGACTTTGCATGAACTCCGGACCGTATCAGATGCGGGCCATCAGCTCGGTGATGAGGGCGGCTTGGGCGGGGTTTATTTTTTGTTTGGCGGTGGCGGGGTCGAACCAGGCGGCGCGGTCGATCTCGGGGAAGCGGGCGGTCTTGCCGCTTCGCGGGGGCCATTCCATTTCGAAGCTGTTGCTGTGGATCGCGTCGGCGTCGATGTCGGCCTCGACGGCCCAGGCGTAGACGATCTTGCCGGCCTTTTGCTTGATCGGCGTTAGAGCGAAGAAATCGCCGGCGATCTTGGATCCGGTCTCTTCTTCGAACTCGCGTCGGGCAGCGGTGAGCGAATCTTCGCCGTCGAACTCGCCCTTTGGGATCGACCACGCTCCTTCGTCCTTTTTTGCATAGAAAGGCCCGCCCGGATGTACGAGAAAGATCTCGACGCCAGCGTCCGCTTCCCTGTAAACCAATAGCCCGGCACTTTGTTTGATCACAAATGCGATTGTAGTAGAAGAACGAACCACGAAATACACGAAACACGCGAAAAGACGCGAAGGCAGAAGAAGAAGGTAACCACGAAAGAAGAAACGAAGAAACAAGATCAGTCCGAGGCGCTCGCAGGCGGGGACGCTTGCGGCTCCAGTCGGAAAAAAGGCGGCGGGTCTTGCGAGGACTCCGCCGCTAGTGCGCTATCAGGAGGAACAACTTTTGGGCGGACATGGATGTCCGCGTTCCGTTTAGAAACTCTTCCTAAACAGGTAAGAGGCGCGGATGAAGAAGCTGCGGCTGTTGCGCTGGAAGCCGGGTTCGAACTGGCCGGTGAACGGGCTGAAGCCGCGGTAGTTTGAGTTGTCGTTGTAGCCGACGTAGAACGCCTTTCCCGGGCTCGGGGCCCAGCCGAGAAGGGCCTGGCCGCTGTAATTGTTGTGGGTCGAATCGTAATCGAGCCGGAGCCGCGTGAATAAGAATCTGGAAAACTGATAGGTCGAGCGGACCGACACCAGATCGGCGTCAAACGCGCGGAAGCGGTTGTCATTTCGCACAAGCCGCGATTTGGTGTAGCTGATCGACATCCGAAGCGGATCGATCGGCTTATATTCAAGCCCGACATTAAGATCGATCTGACGGCCGGGACCGGGATCCTGAAGGCCTCCGCGAGAGCCGTAGAAATCGTATGCGTTCCCGATGGTGCCGATGAAGGCGTTGTAGTTCAGCTTTTTATTAAGATTCTGGCTGAAGCTCATCGACATCATATGCTGCCAAGTACCGCGGGTCGGATCGCCAAAGAACGTGCCGAGCGGCCGCGTCGGCGAACGTTTAAGGCCGAATTCTTCTTCGTAAAGCTTCTCGTAATAGACGCCGGTGCCGAATCTGAGGAAGGCGCTTCGCTGAAGTGTGAGATTCACGTTGGTCTCAGCGCTCCAGGATTGGAGGCGGCCGGCCCAGTCGTAGTCGACGCCCGTCATCTTGTTCCAGTTGAGCCGGATGATCTTTGCAGTTGGCTTTGACTTGGTCGACGTTCGGTGCATGAAGAAGGCGAAGTTGGTGTTAACGCGGCGAGTGAAGCCGGCGTCCGCTCGATAGTCGCGGCTGCGCCCGCCGAACTCGGCGAACCAGCCGGTGGTGTCGGTGTAATAATCGAAATTGGCGTAGTAGCCGAGTCCGCTGCCGTTGCGATACTGGTTGAACGGGTTGCCGAGCAAGGTCTGCCCGCCGAACTGGCCTCCGCCGCAGATCTCGCGGTTTCGCTCCGCCTGATCCGTCTCGATGGTCGGCTCGAATTCGGGGTCGAAGAGGCAGCGTTTTGAATGTGTACCGACTACCTGGAACGTCGCCGTGAGCCTCGGGTTTACCTTGATACGCCCATCGACTGAGGCGACCAGATTCTTTTGCTCAGGATAGCCGCGATAGGTGCCGAAGAAGCCGATGTTGTTCTCTTTGCCAAAGTCTCGCTTTACTCGGACGACGGCAAACATCGCGTTCTTATCCAGGAATTCGTCGATCCGCGGCCGGACGGAGAGGTCGCTGCGATCGTCCTCGTCATAGTTGCCGGGTGCGTTGTCGGACGCCGCGAGGAAGCCGAACGTCGTTTTGCCCGTTTTGCCGGTAAGCTTGGCGGCGAAATCCGGATCGACGATGGATCTGGAATCGAAGATGCGCAGGGGCGAGTTGAAGATATCCTTGCCCTCAAGGAAGAACGGCCGTTTCTCTTCGAAGAAGATCGGGAAACGCTGATTTGCCGTCACCACCCGCGCGTCGGCTTCGATCACGGCGAAATCAGGATTTATAGCCGCCTCGAGC
>JAQSDP010000190.1 GCA_029945985.1 bacterium
GCTGACGCCGCTGATCGGCCAGAAGATAGGCGAAATTTTTGCGAAAGCTGGTGCACCTAATGGTCTTGTCCAGATCGTCCACGGCGCGGGCGAAACCGGCGCGGCTCTTGTCGACGCGGCACCGGACAAGTTGATGTTTACCGGATCGGTCGCGACGGGTAAAAAGATCGCGGCTGCCGCAGCTAAGAATCTTACATCCACCGTGCTTGAGCTCGGCGGTAAAGATCCGATGATCGTTTTTGAGGACGCCAATCTTGAACTCGCCGCGAGCGGAGCAGTTTGGGGAGCGTTCTGCAACGCGGGGCAGTCGTGTTCCTCGGTAGAGCGGCTGTACGTGCACGAATCGGTTGCGGATAAACTGACCGCTCTGATCGTTGAGAGAACCAACTCGTTGAAACAGGGGCGCGGCGATAGCGAAGATATTTCGATCGGACCGATGTCATCCGAGAGGCAGTTGAGGATCGTGGAAGATCACGTCGCGGCTTTTCGCGAAGCCGGAGCAAAGATCGAAATCGGAGGGAACGCGGACATTCCTGTCCGCCATTCTGAAGATGCGGACAAGAATGTCCGCGTTCCATTGTTCTTTCCGCCCACGGTGATCACAGGTGCGACGAACGATATGCGGCCGATGCGGGAGGAGACGTTCGGCCCGACGCTGCCGATAGCGACGTTCAAGAGCGAGGCGGAAGCGATCAGGCTTGCCAACGACTCCGAGTTCGGACTGACGGCGAGCGTGTGGACGAGGGATCACGCGAAAGGAAAAAGGGTCGCCGAGCAGATCGAAGCGGGATCGGTATGCATCAACGAAGTTCTTTACACGCACGGCATCGGACAAACACCCTGGGGCGGGTTTAAGAATTCCGGCCAGGGCCGCACGCACGGCATTGAAGGCCTGATGGAACTCGTCCAGCCGCAGCACATCCACACCAACCGTATTGCCGTCCTGCCCAACGCCTGGTGGATGCCCTACACCCCCATCGCCGTCGAAACCTTCCGCGGCTTCGCCACCAAATTCGCCAGCGGTTCTCTATTGAAGACCGCTGCTCTCATGCCGCAGTTATTGAAGCGGGTCAGGGAACTTCTGAAGAAGTAACTTAGGTACGGCCGAAACAGGTGACGCGATCTTTTGCGGAACCCAAAAGGGGCAAACTAAACGGCTTAGCTGCCGTCCGTGCTCTTGAAGAGGCTGAAAGATGCTTCAGAGGCTCCGGCCCGCAGGGCGTCTGATTCGCGAAGATATTTTGTAAGAGTTTCCTGAAACGATTCCATGAACGTCGTTTTAGTGAAGACCTCGTTGCAGCCCGCGCTCAGAGCCTCTTCTTTATGGCCCTGAATATATGAAGAGACGCAGACGATCGGCGTGGTCTCGGTTTCGGGAAGGGCCCGGAGTGCTCGGGTCAACTCGATCCCATCCATATCCGGCAGCACAATATCTACGATGATCAGGTTAGGCGCAAGAGAGGCGGCCAGGTCAAGCCCGAGGAAGGCGCGGTTCGCCAAGACGGCCTCATAGCCCTCGTACTCGATAAGGAGTTTGAGTGCCGTGCCGATATCGTCCGAATCTTCGACGATAAGTACCCTCTTCTGCATGGCTCATTCAGATGTCGTGAACGTATTCCAGAATACACTGGCACCAGGAGAAGAAGCAAGATTTTCGACCTAGACCAGGCAAGCTAGAACACGGATATCTCGACCAGAGAAAAGGGAAGCAGCTTGTAAAAACAAGTGGCTCCCCCGATTGCCAGGTAGAATTCATATAAGCGTCCCGACAGAGAAAAAGTACAATATTTTAAGGTTCTATTTCAACCTCGAGAGTCCATGTCGACTAGTCGACATCCATCCGCGACCTCTGATTTCAATCGGTCGCGCATGCCAAAGTAGAGTCCGATCAAAGTAGCGGGGATACGTTAATAACCGCAAATAGCGGCCCGGTGTAGCGTCCCGACTTTGCCCGCCACCTGGGAGCCGCATGGGTCGATCATTCGCCGGTGACGGCCGAGTCAAGGCCGCTGCTTTCGTCGAACATAACAGGGACGCGGACATACACGGTAGTCCCGCTGCCGGGTGCGCTTTCGATCTCGACCTCGCCGCCGAAGAGTTCCGCTCGCTCCTGCATCCCGAGCAGGCCCATACCCCTGCCGTTTCCGGTCATTACCGCCGCTTCGGTTACCTCAAATCCCTTGCCATCGTCTTCGACGATGAGGGTCAACTGGCTATCGTGAAGCTCGAGCACGACGGACGCGCGCGTCGCGGCCGCATGCTTGGCGGTGTTGTTGAGTGCTTCCTGCACGATCCGGTAGAGATTGATCTCGTAGTCCGATGTCATGTGGCGGCCATTTGTGCCCACCTTGATGAACTCCGCAGGCGTCCTGAACTGCTGGCTCCAATCGTCGACATACCGTTCGATAGCCGGAGCCAGGCCGAGGTCATCCAGCACGGAGGGGCGCAGCTCCCAAGCGAGGAAGTCGACTTCTGAATCGATCTGATGGGCAATAGCCGTTAGGCCACTCAGATCGCCCGAGACGGACGGATGTTCTCGATATTTCTCCATCAGCGAACCGAGTCTGAGTACCAAAGCAGTCATCGATTGGCCGACGTGGTCGTGTATGTCGCGGGCGATCCTCCGGCGTTCGTTTTCCTGTGTCTGTACGATCTTGTGAAGAAGGGCGGCCCTGAGTCGTTCCGATTCTCTGCGTTTCCCAATCTCGAGTCGAAGAGATTCGTTAGAAAGTTTCAGGTCATTCGTACGTTCGAGCACCCTTGCCTCGATGCTTTCTAAGGTCGCGAGTAATTCCTGTTGAGCTTCGACCCGCTCTGTCAGATCTCTTGCGATCTTGGCAAATCCTGTATGCTCATCCGCGTCGTCATAAAGCGGCGTTTGAAGGCCGCTCGCAAAAAAGCGGGCGCCATCTTTCCGCATGTGCCACCGTTCATCACTCGCGACGCCATCCCGGAATGATGTCGCCATTTCACGTTCGGGGATGTTGCTCGCCCGATCCTCCGGTGTAAATAGAAAATCACACTTCCTCCCAATGGCCTCTTGCGAGGAATATCCAAACAGCCTCTCAGCGCCGATGTTCCACGTGACGATCTCGCCCTTCGGATCTAACACAAAGATGGCGTAATCCTTAACGTTGTCTACCAGTTGGTAGAGAAGTTCTTTGCTCCAACCCTTATCTAAGTCCACTCGATTAAACGGAATCACCGTGACTATTGATTCCGTTCATCAACCAAATAATCAGGCGCCGACCTTTGATTTATTTGCCCACCTAAGTAGAGCCCAATCCATGATTCTATCGAACTGCCTGCGGTTATCTGTATACGGTCTTACACTGCGCATCACCGAGGTCACCGGGTGACCGTATGTCTTGATTCGGTACACACGAGAAGGCAGCACCCTTTGAAATCATAGGTTTACATATTTGGTATGGTGCTTGCTTAAACCAGTGCGGAAGGCAGATAGCCTTAAGAAGATCGCTTTTATAGACATAGGAGGAAAGGAAATGCTTTGGACACTTTTGATAGTACTTTTGGTTTTGTGGGCTCTAGGATTTGGATTTGCGGGAGCGGCAGTCGGCAATCTTATTCATATCCTTTTGGTTTTGGCGTTGGTCGTGTTGGCGATCCAACTGATCACCGGACGACGGGGCGCAGCACTCTAGGTTTCCCTGCATCGTTCCACGGTGGGTCGATTCCTTAATCTGTATCGGCCCATTCACTGGCGAACGCTTGACGGCGTTCGCCGGTTTTTGCGCTTTGACAGGCGTTCCCGTAGCCAAAAAGCGCGATCACGACCGCCTACGCCAGATTAGCACCTTGCTCCAACCGAGAATTGACTTTGCCTAACAGGTTTATTTGGTTATACTTTGTCGTGAGTTTGCCTGGAGCTCGGTGCTTGATAAGAATTGAGCGTCCGGGAGCGAACGACAAGGATTCGATAGGGTGCTTTTCCAGAGCCCCGTTTAGAAAACAGATTTTTGAGAGGTCGAGCACATCCCGTTTCGGATTTGTGCTCCCTTTGTAAAAGGCCGATGTTTGGTCCTTTTGCGTAAATGAGATCCCTCGTGTGAATCAAACCTACTCTCGTTGTTTCGGAGCAAGCCTCCGGTTCACCGAACACAATAAGTTTATACATACGCAAGATCCGTCGCGGCGGTTGTTCTAACTGCCTTCGCGCACGTCTGTTTTCACTGAATCCGCGCTCAATTTCTCGCCTCCAGATGCGAACTCGATCCAAACAATTGAGGACACAAGGCTTTCTATGTCTAAAGAAATGATCATAAGCGTCAATGGACGCGAAAAGAAGATCGCCATTCTCGATAACGGTAAGGTTACCGAGTTTTATATCGAGCGCGGCGACGAAGAGAACAGCGGCATCGCCGGGAATATCTATAAGGGCCGCGTACAGCGCGTTCTGCCTGGAATGCAGTCGGCATTCGTAAACATTGGTCTTGAACGCGACGCGTTCCTGTATGTATCCGACTTCTTTGACGAGGAAGAGGAAATCGAACGCATCGTGATGGAAAAGGGCAAGAAACTATCGCCCGAAGAAGCCCGCCGCGAAGCGAACGAGAAGATCGACCGTGCCCGTATCGACCGCGAAAAGGCAATGGAATCTACACAGGAGATCGCCGAGCCGATCGTCGAAGGTGAAGAGCCTACGGCAACGCCGGTGGAAAAGTTGCCGGAGGGCGACCGTGATAACCGAGGCGGGCGCGGCCGAGGGCGTGGTGGAAGCGATAGAGACCGGGATAGAGACCGCGACCGCGATCTGCCGCGAGGTGGCGATCGACCCGATAGAGAGGCTGCCCCCTCAGAA
>JAQSDP010000191.1 GCA_029945985.1 bacterium
GATGAAAGTCTGGTGGAACTTGGTCTCACCGGAAGGCTACGGGTACAACTGGGGCCGCAGTCAGGGACTTGTGAGCTATCTCGATACGCTTGAGATTGTCGCGTTCCTAGGCGAAAACCCTGAGTTCCGCCCGGCTCCGATGACTGAGCTCGCGGCTCTCTACAATCAGGCGTGGCGATGGATCCGGGCGGACTACAATGACGAAACGCATATGTTTCGCGTATTCGATTACGGCCGCGGAAACTATTCCTATATAAATCCGAAGCGCGAGTGGCAGCAGACAGGCACTGGTTTTGGCAAGATCATCCTCGCAAACCATTCGTTCATACAAACTCTTGAGCGCGAAAAGATCGCGGAGTTTCCTTCGGCGCCGACGCTGCCCGATGTCGCACGTTTCGACTTCTTTTTGAAGGGTAAAGACCGGCAGTACGGCGTTTGGTTAGTGCGGCGAGGGGATTTTCAGTTCGCGTTGCCGATCACCGTCGGAACCAAGCCGGGAATCGCAGATTACCTTCCGACGCCCTACGGACTGACGGGATTTTCGACGCCGGTCGAGCAGGTCTATCCGTCTCTCACGCCCTTCTGGACGCTGGGCGACGGTTCGGTTTATTCGGCGTCGGATGGAGCCGATGAGATCCGGCCGGGAGCGGACGCGATGTCGCTCGCTACGCTAAACTCGAAGTGGGCGAAGATCGGAAGTCCGTCGGGTACGAACTTCGCGAACGGCCTCCGCAGCGAGGTCGAATGGCGGCTCGAGGGCCAAAAGCTGACACGTCGAGAGAATGTGACGGCGACAGCGGACGTTTCCGTGAAGGATTGGAAATTCGTCATTCCCTCGACAGCGATTTCAGCTGAGCGACGGTCGGTTTCGGGTCTCGCGGCTTTTGATCTGGTGGGCGCAGGCTGGACGTTACGAACCGGGATCAATCCGATGCCGGATACACGATTTAGGATCGTCGCTGCCGGGAACGGACCGTTGTCGAAGGGTGTGCTCGGAGCGATCCCGATCCATATTGTTGCGGAACGCGGTGCATTTGCCTTGAGGAAAGGTGAAAGCGTTTCATGGGAATTAACATTGGAATTGCATGATAGATAGGGAATATATGATCAGTGAGAAATCTACGGCATCAGCGCTCGTGACCGATTGGAGCCGAGTAAAGAAGGAAAGTCCGGCACCTGGAATTCAGCGTCAGATGGTGATTGGCCAGAACGTAATGATGGTCAGGTTCACGTTCGAACCGTTTCTCGTCACGCCTGAGCACACACATCCCCACGAGCAGATGACGCTTGTTGTGCAGGGAAAGGTGAAGTTCTTTATTGAAGGTGAGGTGAAGATCGTCTCGCCCGGCGACGTTCTCCATTTCCCGCCACATAATCGGCATGGTGCGACGATGCTCGATGAAGAGGTCGTGTTGATCGATATCTTTTCCCCGATCCGCGAGGATTTTCTAACTGCAACTGCGACCAACGGAAACAAGTCAGACAAATGAGAAACGCCTTCGCTGCAGTATGTGCGACTTTGTGGTTCGCCTTTGTCGTGTCGGCTCAGGCGGTGCCGAAGACGCTGGTGCTTGATGGATTCCTTCTTGAGAAACATCGAATCGAAAACACTTCCGGCAAGAGCGCCCGCAGCGGTGATATCGCACAACTCATTAATGCCGCGGATAAGATATTGAGAGCGGGTCGAACCTATTCCGTCACGAAGAAATCCCAAGTTCCACCGAGCGGAAGCAAAAACGATTATATGAGTCTCGGGCCGTATTGGTGGCCTGATCCGTCTAAGCCCAATGGACTTCCTTACATTCGCCGCGACGGCGAGCGTAACCCCGAGATCAAGAATATTCCAGACGACACCGAGTATAACGATATGCTCGAAGATTCGGAGGCACTCGCGCTTGCTTACTTTTTTACCCGCGACGAGAAGTACGCGAAGCACGCCACAACAGTGCTGCGAACCTGGTTTTTGGATCCAAAAACCCGGATGAACCCAAATCTTAACTTCGGACAGGGCATTCCCGGTATTTCAACGGGCCGCGGGATCGGGATGATCGAGACACGGAATATGTTCCGTGCGATCGATGCTGCGATCATCTTGCAGTCGAGCCAGTCCTGGCCGGCGAGCGATCATGTTGCGCTGAAGAACTGGTTTCGCGAATTCTTGAAATGGTCGATCGAGAGTCCGCTCGGAAAAGACGAGGCAGATGAGCAGAATAATCACGGCACCTATTATGACGTTCAGGTTGTCGCCTATTCTCTATTTACTGATCAGATCGATGTTGCGAAAAAGCAGCTGGAACTGACGAAAGAGCGGATCGCCTCGCAAGTAGGAACCGACGGCAGCCAGCCGCACGAACTTGCGCGCACGCTGAGTTGGGGATATGTGAATATGAACGGGTACGGCTTCGTCACGCTGGCGCGGCTCGGAGAGTCAGCAGGTGTTGATCTCTGGCACTACCGAACTAAGGATGGCCGAGGCGTCCGCGAGGTCCTCGAGTGGATCGTCCCGTTTGCGGCAGGCGAAAAGGAATGGACTTACAAACAGATCAAGCCTCGGTCGTACGATCTCACCGTACCTCTGCTGGAGATCGGGGCGTTGAAATATAAGAACTCGGAGTATTCCACGATCGCGGCTAAGCTCAGGAACTCAGGCGACAAGATTGCGTTTCGGACGCTCGGACTTTATTAAATTATGTTCAGAAAGACCTACTACGCTACGAGTCCTAAGAATCTCAGGGCAGCGACGAACGACGATCTTCGCGACGACTATTTGATCACCGATCTTTTTGCCGCGGGCGAGATCCGGTTGAACTACCTTCACTACGAACGGTTCGTGATCGGCGGTGCGGCACCGACCGGGTCGGCGCTTTCGCTCCCACGCCAGACCGAGCCAGAGTCGGCGAAGGGGAACCCATTTCTCGAACGACGCGAGCTTGGCGTGGTAAACGTCGGCTCTGCTGACGGGCGAGTGCGAGTTGACGGCCAAGCGTTCGTGCTGAAGCCAAAAGATGGATTATATATACCGATGGGCAGTCAAGAAGTCTCGTTCGAATCGGTCGGCGATCCGACTCACTTCTATCTTGCATCGACGCCCGCTCACGCAAGATTCGAGTTGAAGCATATCTCTATCGACCAGGCGGTTCCCCTCGAACTCGGCAGCACTGAGAACGCCAACGAAAGGACCGTTTACCAATACGTCGTGCCCGCGGTCTGCCAGTCTTCTCAATTGCTGCTCGGCCTGACAGCAATGAAGCACGGGAGCGTTTGGAATACCTGTCCGCCGCACCTGCACGATCGTCGGTCAGAGATCTATTTCTATTTCGACCTTAAAGAGAACCAGCGGATCATGCACTTCATGGGCGAGCCGGAGACTCTTCGGCACATCGCGATCGATAATAAAATGGCAGTTGCGTCGCCGCCATGGTCGATCCATATGGGTGTCGGGACGACGAACTATACGTTCATCTGGGCGATGGGCGGAGAGAATCTCGATTACAAAGATATGAACTTGCTCGATATCTGCCAGTTGAAATAGCATGAATCGAATCATCTCGTTTCTCTTTCTAGGCGTTGTTTTTTCGACGACGATCCTTGCCCAGTCTGCCGATATCTTCAAACGCAAAGAGATCGAGAAGCGGATGCTGTCGGTCGCGAAGTGGCAACTAGCCAACCCGAAGCACGAGTTATACGACTGGACCAACGGTGCATTTTACGCGGGCGTCTTCGCGGCTTACGAGACGACAAAGTCGAAAGAGGTCTGGGATGCGCTTATTTCAATGGGCGAGAAGAACAGTTGGGGGCCGGGAAAGCGCTTCGACCATGCCGACGATATCGTGATCAACCAGACGTATCTCGATATGTACCGGATCACCAAAAATAGGAAGATGCTGCAGCCGACGATAGATGTCGTCGCGAAGATCAAGGTTGACGGTGCAAAAGGACGTGAGGTGGAACGGCATGGGATCATTTGGTGGTGGTGTGACGCTTTGTTCATGGCTCCGCCTACTCTTGCAAAGCTTGCGGCGATCACGGGCGATGAATCTTACCTCGATCTAAACGACAACTATTTTCGCGAGACTTACGAGCGGCTTTACGATAAAGAAGAACGGCTATACGCGCGCGACGCATCATTTCTCATCAACGCTGCCGGCGAGGGAAAGCGGGAAGCTAACGGCAAGAAGATCTTCTGGAGCCGAGGTAACGGTTGGGTATTGGGTGGGCTAGTCCGGCTGTTGCAAGAACTGCCGAGAGATCATCCTTATCGTGAGTTTTATCTCAAGCAGTACCGCGACATGGCCGACCGCGTCGTCGAGCTCCAACAACCCGACGGCCTTTGGCGTTCGAGCCTGCTCGATTCAACTGCGTACCCCGGCGGAGAGAGCAGCGGAACCGGGTTCTATGCTTACTCACTTGCTTGGGGCATCAACAACAAGCTACTCGATCGCAAGAAGTTTACGCCGGTCGTTAGAAAAGCTTGGTCGGGGTTGAACACGCTCGTTCATCCGGACGGCAAGGTAGGCTGGACGCAACCCATCGGCGCCGATCCCCGGCGGAATTTCACCGCTGATAGCTGGGAAGTTTACGGAGCGGGAGCTTATCTTTTGGCCGGTTCGGAGATGGCGAAACTCTAGGGCACTCCCAAGGGCAAAAGGCCCGTCAGTTGGATAGTCGAGATCAGATCTCGGCTGTCGACATTCTTTCTGCAAATGCAAAGCCGCCGCGGGTCATTCTCGAGCCGAGATCTCGGGTTTAGGATCGGCAAACGCCCCGACATGATGTCGAGTTCCTTGCAGCTTACTTAGAACTCATCGAGAAGGCTCGG
>JAQSDP010000192.1 GCA_029945985.1 bacterium
GCCTGTGCCGGCGGGTTTAGTGGTGAAGAAGGGGTCGAAGAGTTGTTTGCGGCCTGATTCGTCGATGCCGGTGCCGGAATCTTCAATGGAGACGAGGAGGCCGGTCGGGTCCTGAGCGGTCGTAACGATGAGCCTGCCGCCGTCTTCCATCGCATCGCGTGCGTTGAAGAGCAGGTTGAGGAATACCTGTTGGAGTTGATCGGCATCGGCAAGGGCGTTCGGCAGGCCGTCGGCGTATTCGCGTATGAGTTCGAGCTGTTGGAACGCTGCGTCGAAACTCGCCATCCTGATCGCCGCCTCGACAACCGAGTTCATCTCGACCATCGACCTAGCGGCGGGCCGTACCCTCGAAAAATCCGTTAAGTCCTTTGTGACGCGTGTGATCCGCTGGATCTGGTTTGAGATCAGGTCGAGCCGTTGCCGATCGTCGTCGCTTGCGGACGCCTTCATCATTTGAACGAGCGACGAGATAGAGGCGAGCGGATTGTTCACTTCGTGTGCTACTCCTGCGGCAAGCGTTCCCATCGCCGCAAGCCGCTCGGCACGTGCAAGCTGATCGTTGAGGGTCTTGAGCTGCTCGATGTCGAGTGCCATCTTGCGGCTCATCTCGTTAAAGGAATTCGCCAACAAGCCGATCTCGTCGTTGCTGCGACGAAGGTCAACCTCAGTGCCGTACCTGCCGTTCGTAACTTCAACCGCCGCGAGCGTGATCCGCTGGAGCGGACGTGAGATCGAGCGAACGACGAGCAGGAGTAGAAGTAGGTTAGGTACGAGTGCAGAGATCACGCTAAAGACGAGATACCGCTTCCATCCATCGAACGTCACTCCATCGCGAAACGCCCACCAGACTATCGGGATCTGAAAGATAACGAAGCTAGCGATCGCCACTGAAGCGATGCTGATCGCTGTCTTGTAGGTGATCGGGAAAAGGCGGAATTGGTCGAGTGCGGTTTGTAGCGAGAAGAGCTTGAAATTAGATATCGCGAAGGCGAAGATCACTACGCCCGGAAGCAGGAAGATCGCGTTATACGGCAGCAGGTCATAGACGCCGAAGAAGGGAAGTGCGATATTCGCTACCGTCTTGAGCACGGCTGTCACAGCGGTCGCGATCAGGATGGCCGCTATCTGTTGTCCGCTCTGGCTGCCTCGGAGCTGCAGATACTTTTTGAATAATATCCAGGTTCCGTAGACGTATAAGAAATAGATGTACGCGACGTATGCGTACGCGATGGGCTTGAGCTCGATGAAGAAAGAATCACCGCGGAAGCCGACATCCCTCCAGAGAAGTCCAAAGAAGACGGCCGGGATCAGGAAGATGCTGGGGGAAAATAGGATCGCCGCCTTTCTTCTGGGCGTTCGGGAGTTCTCGGGGAAAACCCAGGCGAACACTATCAGAGAACACTGCATCAAGAGTGCGATGACGAAGCTGGACGCAGCCCATACGCCTGCGAACAGGTTGTTGGTCTCGAAGTTCCAGAAGACGAGATCCTTGGTGGTCCAGAGTGCGAGGAATGCGATGAACGCCGCAAATGTTTGATTGGCACGCCGTCTTGGGTCGGCTACGAATACGTAAAACCCGAGGACGACTAATAATAGGAGTCCGAATAGATGAAGCAGGACGAGCACATCGAGATTCTACCGCATAGTTCAGTCGATCCTTATCTTGAAGCTGGTGTCGATGGGTTTGATATGCGACCGTGCCACTCGCCGGTTCCAGGAAGGAGCAATCCTGATGCAATGAATGTGGTTAACGTCAGTTGAAAGCTGTGCTTCAAGGAAGTTGTTCTCCAAACCGACCCGTCGATCTGCACGGAATCTTAAGGAATGGTATGAAGGCAAACGCTCGAACTCAAGTCAGGTGCCAACATTGGCGGTCAATCTTTCTGGTAGGAGAGCATCTTCGTTAGCTGATACACGGGATCTTGGCTCAGAGGTCGAGAGCCTTGAAAGTCTAACAATGTGCGAATCGATCACCCTCTTTCGTGCTCGGGCGTAGCAATTAGTCGCGATCCACGGGTTCGAATGGCCCGCAACCTCGAAGATCTCGGCAGCCTCGACCGGAACTTCTCTAGACACACGCGTAAGTACTTCCAGCGGAGTGCGATCGAGATCGTATTCTGAGCGGCCAGGGCTTTGGCGAAAGCGGCCGCGATAAAGGCGATACGTCCCGAATACCGGCCATGCCGCCGTTGCCGTCAGGGCATAGAGAAATGCGGTCGCGGAAGACACGGGCCGACGCGAAAAGAAGACAAGTACGCCGAAAGGGGCTCCAACGGACAGGTAAATAATGATCGCTTCGAGGAATGTCACAAAGTATTTCGGGCAATCTGCGTTCCTGATGATAGTAATCCGCGTTTTGTAACGCGTTAGTAACCAGGGGCAGTAATAATAGGCCTCAGGTAACAATCAGTGGGAACAAAGTCGAACTCAGTAGCGTTATAGAAGTTAGCAGAACGCGAATTTGTCCCCATTCCTTTGCAAAATGCGAATGCCGATACGACGGTTCGCAAAAACAAGTTCGAGTGCCGTCAAGTATGCGGCACGGTAGTTGCAATAACGATTTTGTAGAACACATTGAATCGAATCGATTCAGCTGAACGAAAGATAAACAAAAGAACAAGGCAGGGAGATGATGACTAACAAACCAAAGATCAAGGTTATTAAGAAAAGCGAACATAAGCCGGCGGCAAAGCCTGTTGTGAGCGAGAGCCGTTCCAAACGTCAGGCCGCCCGCGATGTTGTTGCCAATGTCACAGGCTGGGTCAGCGACCTGCAGACGCGGAAACGCGAAGAAACGCGAATCGCGTTCGAGCAGTTATTTAAGTCGAGCCCGCAGCCAAGCGAAATGTAAACCCGCTCTTATACCATTTAATAAGTTTAGAAGGCGACCGCCAACGGTCGCCTCTTTCATTGTTGTCCCCCGGACGGCTACTTGGTATATTCTGTTACCAGTTCACCCGTAATATGAAAGAGAAAGTAGTCCTGATCACAGGGGCAAGCAGCGGCATCGGCCGAGCATCCGCTAAACTGTTCGCAGAAAACGGAGCGACGGTCGTTGCCGTCGGGCGCAGCGAAGCAGAGTTAACGTCGCTACAAACAGAAACCGCCGACCTTGCGGGAAGTCTGAAGCCACGGCTTGCAGATGTCACCGAAACTTCTCAGATCGACCGCTTGATGACCGAAATCGGTGATTCCTTCGGTCAGATCGATGTGTTGGTGAATAGTGCCGGGATCATTAAGTCCGGAACGATCGAGAGTACGACCCTTGACGATTGGGATAAGATGCTCGACGTGAACCTGCGTTCGGTCTTCTATGTCTGCCAACGAGCCCTGCCTATGCTTGAGGCTTCAAAGGGCAATATCGTCAATGTGTCGAGCGTGACGGGCACTCGAGCTTTCCCGGGCGTTTTGGCATATTGCGTTTCGAAGGCAGCTATCGATCAACTCACACGCTGCATGGCATTAGAATTGGCCGGTCGCGGAATACGAGTCAATGCGGTTAACCCCGGAGTGGTCGAGACAAATCTACATAAACGCGGCGGGATGCCTCCGGAGGATTACGCTAAGTTTCTTGAAAACGCTGCAAAGACTCATCCGATCGGACGTGCGGGGCAACCTTCGGAGGTCGCGGAACTTATCTATTTTCTTGCATCCCAAAAAGCTCAATGGATCACCGGGGCGACCTACGCAATCGATGGCGGACGTGCGGAAACTTGTGCCCGATAATTAGGCAATTTGTCGAACGGTCCGCGTCTCCAACTAAAGGCCGTGAAACTCAAACTATTTCCAAGTAGCTTCGAAACCGACGGTTCGGCGTCACCGCGGCAGCACCTTACATGTTTCCTCGTGAATGGGAGCGTCGCGGTCGATGCGGGAAGCTTAGCAATGGCGGTTACGGCGGCGGAGCGGTCAGCCATAAGGGACATTGTTCTGACGCATGCGCATCTGGATCACATCGCGGGACTACCGTTGTTCATTGACGACCAGTTCTCGGAGCTGACTGAAGCTGTTCGGATACATGCTACTTCGGAAGTAATTGAGATACTTGAACGGGACGTTTTTAACTGGTCGGTCTATCCGCGATTTTCCGAACTTGAGAATAGCCATGGGAAAGTGATGGAATACCGGCCGTTCGTCCAAGGTGGGTCTTTTCGAGTCAATGACCTCTTGTTCGAGTCCATTGAGGTAAACCATAAAGTTCCGTGTTCCGGATTTATCGTGTCCGATGATTCGAGTTCCATCGCAATCACCGGGGACACGGCGGACATGGATTCCTTCTGGACAGCACTCTCACGCCGCAAGATCTCAGCACTCCTCATCGAATGTGCCTTTCCCAATGAACTAAGCGAACTGGCCGAGATGTCTTGTCATCTGACCCCCAACACTTTGGCGGCGGAATTGGAAAAATTTAAGGATGCTGAGTGCGAGGTTTACATCATTAACATAAAGCCTTCGTACCGCGAATCAGTGTTGCGGCAAATCAAGGTGCTGAATAGCCCCAGGATCAGAGACCTTCAAGTTGGGAAAACCTATGAATGGACCGGCGAGTCACTTGGTCAGGTCTCGTAGAAAATTGATCGGTTCAAACGCGCCTTCGCGGTGTTCGTCGGGGAAGTTATGAAGTTCGACCCTGCCGTTGGGACGGACCTGCTTGACAGTAAAGGTGCGTTCCTCGCGCGAACGGCCCGGCATTACCTCGGCGCGAAATGTCACACGCATTTCCGGCCGAGCCCACATTCTGACGGTGCGATGCTTATTTGGTGACGAAGTTTTATTAAAGATCCCCATCTAGCTGTTCCTTCTTTT
>JAQSDP010000193.1 GCA_029945985.1 bacterium
TCTCCTCATACGCCATCTGAAGCTCTTCCGCTTGCCGCCGTTTCTCCGTCAGATCCGTGGCGATCTTGGCGTAACCGGTCAACTCGCCACCGATATATAGCGGAGCCATTACCCCGCTGGCATAAAACCTTGAGCCGTCTTTTCTCAAGTGCCAACGCTCGTCGGAAGCACGGCCGAATTTGGTTGCGTTTTTCATCTCCTGCTGCGGGACGTTCTTATCTCGATCTTCCGGCGTAAACAGTTCATCGATCGGTCGGCCAATGATCTCTGTTTCAGAATAGCCAAAGATGTTCGTCCCTCCCGGATTCCAGCCGTCGATGATCCCATCTTTGTCCACGGACATGATGACATAATCGGTGAAGCTGTCGGCGACGATCTTCATCCGGTCTTCAGACATGCGCAAGAGTTCTGCTGAGCGCCTGCTCTCGGTGAGGTCGCTGACCAACGCGTAAAAGCCTGCCACCCGACCCTCGGGATCAGTATCAGGAACATAGGCGATGTGGACGTATTTTCGGCCAGCCCCCCTGTAATCGAGCCACGTCTCAAAATTAGCGGGTTCTCCTAATAAGACCTTTTGGATGTGCGGCTCGACGCGATGGAAAGCCGCGTCGCCGAGAACATCGTTCATGTGACTTCCCAGGATCTTTTCTGCGGGTTCTCCAAACCATTCTGTGTACCGCCGGTTGACGAATTTGTACTTTCCGTCGCTGCCGATATACGAGACAAGTGCAGGTAACGAATCGGTGACAAGTCTGAGCTGATTCTCACTTGCCCGGATCCGTTCCTCGATTGCTCGCCGATCGGTTATATCGAGGTTGACGCCGTACATTCGCCTTGGTGATCCGTCATTGTTGCGCTCGATGGTAGCCGTGGATTCGATCCAACGTATCTCGCCGTCTTCGCGAACTATCTGGAAATCATGGCGGTAGGAGGTGCCGCTTCCTGCAAGCTGATCACGTATTCCGTTCAGCACGCGAGCTCTGTCCGGCGGGAATATATGGGATTCCCACAAGTCGGCCGTAGGCTCAGCCGATTCAGGCCGGCCACCGTAAAATTCCCACATCTGATCTGACCAGTAAGTTTCGTTAGTCGACGCATTCCAGTCCCAAATGCCCACATTTCCCGCTTTTTGGGCAAGACTGAGGCGTTCCGCCACGTTTCGGATCTCATCCTCAGCGGTTCGGCGCGCGGTTATGTCTTGATGCGAGATCACCGCTCCGCCACCTATCAGCGGGGAAACGGCGAGAAGGAAAAAGCGTTCTGCGATGGGCGAGTGACACGGGTACTCCAAGGTAAATGATTCACTCTCACCGGAAAGGATTTTCGAGGTCCCCGCGTGAACTGCCATTGCATCAGCCATATCGTGGCCCGCCGTGTTCTCGCAAACGCTGAGGTAGTTCACTCCCGGGCCGATGGCTCGCAGTGACCACTTCGCGCCATTCTCGTTAGCGAACTCGATCCACGATCGATTGACAAGGGTGATCATTCCTTGTGCGTCGAGAACGGCAATTTGCGCCGGGATCGAGTCAATGACACTTTGGTTGAGGTCGCGGCTTTCAAGCAGCCTTTCTTCCGCGATCTTTCTGTCAGTGATCTCGAGTACGGAACCGATGTGCCCGAGAAATTCGCCGGTCTCTGATATTCGCGGCTGGGCGCTGCATATCATCCAAGCGTAGGCCCCGTCGGCACGCCGCAGGCGATGCTCGGAGTAGAACGGCTCTCGCTCCTCGACTGCCTTGAAGAATCGTGGAGCATCCAGTTCTTTGTCTTCGGGATACAAGGCGTCCAGAAAACCGAAACCAGCACCTTCTTCTGGAGTCTGCCCGGTGAATTCATACCACGATTCGCTGAGATACGTGATCCGCCCGGTAGCATCACTGACCCACACCATGACCGGAGCATGGTCGGCCATGTTGCGGAACCTTGCTTCAGACTCCCGAACAGCCAATTCTGCCTCGCGAAGTCGCGTTGAATCGAAGTAATAGCAGGCGACTCCTGGCCGACCGTCCGGAAGCACGATCCGATGTAGTTGCCACTCGTAGGATTCAGTTTGGTCGATGTCCTCGCGCGGCTGAATGAAATCTTTTGAAAAGAAGTCCTCACCTGTTTCCAGCGTCTGGCGGAATCGGCTAATGATCCATGAGGCGACGTGCTCGGGCCAGACGGTATGCATCACCTCCTCGAACGGTCGTCCGGTAAGAGGCCTTACATTTCTGAAGGCTCCCTCCTGCGAGTCAAGATTCACCATGGCGACTTTGAATTCGGAATCGACTATATACACGCCGAATGGAGCCTGCTCGATCAGATCGTAGAATGTTCGCTGAGCCCGGGACGCGATCTCCTCAGATCGAGCACGTTCGACCGCGTCCCAAGTTCGCTCTGCGATGTCGCGTACAAGCTCGATCTCAAAATCGGTCCATTGATATGCAGAAGAGTTCTGGACGACGCAGCCGGCGATCCACTCGTCCTTCTTCAGAAATGTAGCGGTCATAAAAGCCCGCGTCTCGACTTCTCTGAGCTTTTCGCGCTCAGCTTCGTCAAAACGTGGGTCGGATTCGATGTCATTGACAACGACCGGTATACCGGAGCTCCATTGCTCGACCAATTGGCTACCAAGCGCCCTATAATTCAGCCGTTCCGGCAGCGGCTTTACACCGCTGATGTAAGTGCCGCGATGGATCGCGGTTTCACCGTCGATCTCGGCGAATGTGACCCTACCAACACCTAGATATTTCCCGAGGAGATCAGCTACTGCAACCTGAATTTGAACCGGATCACTTATGTTTCGCGTCAGGTCGCCGAGTTCGAGCAGCAAGGAATTTCGCTCGGCATACCGGCGAAGACGAATTTCGGTTCGCAGGCGCTCCACCGCGGCCCAGATCCGTTCGGCCACTCCTTCGATAAGTTGAACATCCTGATCCGTCCAGTTTCGGGGTTCGCAACTACTACACCAGAGCGATCCAACCCACTGAACGTCCCGCATCATCGGAACTGCGACATAGGATCGCTCGCCGGCGGATCCATACGCAGAGTCGAGGTATTCAGCCGTTCGGCGGTCGGTCTTTGAGTCACGATTAACTACCGTTTTGCCCTCTCGCATAGAGGCGGTAGTTTCGGGGCTATAGGTGGAAACCCGGTGCTCGCCGACGACGGAGGCCCCGTTCCGCCTAAACTCTGATCTGACTATCTCGCGATCGGTCTCGAGATGGATCTCATTGAAGAGGCATCGGTCGATGTCAAGAAATTCCCCTAGAGCGACGGCCGCGTCGCGCATCAGAGAATCTGCGTCCCCGGCCACCCGAATCATTTCGCTTATGTTGAAAAGGAATTCCTGGTGAGCGTAAACGTTTCGCTGCTCTGTAATGTCGATCGCGGTACCGGCTACATACGCCGCTCCATCGGGGCCATAAAGCGGAAACTTTTCGACAAGCGAATATCGGGGTATGCCGTCCTTTCCATCTAGAACTTCGACCGTCTGCAGGCGTTTTCGCTGCTCAAGAGCCAGTTGATCATTCTTACGAAACATCTTGGCGATCTCTGCGGGGAAGATCTCGCTGTCCGTCCGCCCAAGGATCATTTTCTCATCGAGCGCGAACGCCTGGACGGCTGCGGCGTTTACATAGATGTACCGCCCGTCAGAATCTTTGGCCCAGGCGAGCGCAGACAACTCCTGTACGAACTGGAGGAACCATGAGCCTTTCTCATCCGCAAACTGCCTCATATTTTCGAAAGTAACTATTGTGCAGAAACGGGAGCCAAGTCAAAGCAGTACAATTTGCGTTCCCACCTCGTGACCTTGAGCGTTCACCAAATGAGGACGCCGCAAGGTCATTGCGGCGTCGAGATGGCAGGATTGCACGCTTTTGCCCTTCGTTTTCGTACTGGAGGCTTCCCATCCTACCCGACCGATGCTCTAGGATCCGTATTGAAGATTACATTGTAAAAAAAATTCAAGTCTAGGCTAAAGCTGCAAAGCAAGTAATTTTGTATGTGGAAACGGCACGAGCAGAGAATCTATGGATGGTGGCAGGTTGACCGCAACGGCGAATCTTACGTCATTGTCGGCCCTTAGTTAATTCGTCGGGGTCAAGGCTTACCTATTGCGGAAGTAGATCCAGAGACCTGTGAGGCTGCTCATGAGGAGCATTGAATTGGTCACGATAAATACTGTATTGGCTGTCAGTACGCTGTAGACGGTGAAGCCGACAGAAGCTGCGAGTTGGCCAATGAAAAGCCACTTCGACACTCCATCATTTGAGCCCGTTTTCCATTGCTTTCGAACTTGGGTTGTTATGGTCAGTAAAAGAACGACCGAACTACACCATCCGACTATTTCGGTCATATATAATTCAGATATGTAACGCCGACGGAATTAGTGTCGTGGAACAGCGGAGGGCGAAGCCTAGTAGATATCAGGAGCTGAATCAAAAAGGTTCAGCTCCATCCTCAGCGGTTTTACATACATTCAGGATGACCGCAGTTGCACGCGATCTCGATCAGTCCCTGAGAAGCCGCCTCACGACAACCGTCGCTGCAGTACTCAGAATCCGGGGCCACAGGACATACACATATTTCGTGTTCACAAGTTCCACTCTCCGCCATAAATCTCACCTCCTAACTTTTCTTCTTGCCTTTTGAGCTAAGGCCTACCGGGTTCTTGCCACCGCCGGCCTTAGCTTTTTCCTTCTGGACGCGCTCTGCCAGTTCGACGAGCGCTTCCTCGCTCAGCTCATCCTCAACCAGAGGAAACATTTCGTTCTCCTCCTCTTCTACATGGTGCTCGACGTTTTCGATCAGG
>JAQSDP010000194.1 GCA_029945985.1 bacterium
CGGGATCTAATGCACAAGCCCGCGCGTAAGCACGGGCGATACCTCCAAGTTGATAGTATCGCCCTTGCTTACTCGCGGGCTTGTGCAAAAAGACGATCAGTTCTTAACGAAGTACCCTTCGCGGGACCTGAGTTTGTTAGCTGCCGGGTGCGTGAGCGAAACCTTGAGCTTTACGAAGCGGCCCTCCGGAAACTCGGAGTCGGAATAATATTGCACCAGGTACTGAGCCCTGAGCTCGTTAGCAAGCTGGCGAAAGATGGTCTCGAGCGTCAGGGCGTTACGCTTCATATTCCCGGAGTTTTGATTCGGATCCTTGGTATCGATCGGGGCAAACCTGGGCAGGAATGCCGTGCCGCCGGTCTGAGCCGAGAACTGCTGCATATTCTCCTGGCCGAAAACGCTGATCTGATTCAGCTGATAAGAACTGCCGGCCGGGTTGATGGAATAGTGCACCGCGTCAGCATCCTGCAGGGCCTTCAAAACCTTTACCCGCTCGCTGTTTTTCGCCTTTTCCTGCGCCTGTTTGATCACCTCATTTAGCCGCTTGTATTCCGGATCCGGACGGTTGTCTGCTACCTGCCGTTCCCCCGAACGCTGCGCCCGTTGAATGCCGACGCTGTAATTATCCTCGCCGTCCGATATCACCACGATCACACGCCGGCTGCCCTGCGGAGCGTTGATGCGAAGGAAATCAGCCGCCTCGCGAACTGTGTCGAAGAATGCCGTTGCCCCCTTGGTAGGCATAACATTCTTAACGCTGACCGCCGCTTTCCCGGCTTCCTCTCGACCGCTCACCAGGATCGGCTTCATGCCGATCGTGAATATCGTCGCCCGATCGATCGGCTTCATCACATCCTGCAGAAATTTCGCCGCCGTCTCCTGCTGGAACCGGAACATCGCGTCCGTGCTAGCCGAAACGTCAAACAGCAACGCGATCTCAAGCGGAACCACGTCCGCATTACCAACACTGTCGACTTCCTGCCGCTTGCCTTCCTCTATGACCTGGAAATCGGACTTCCCAAGGTTAGTTACCGGGTTCCCCGCTGAGTCCGTGACTGAAACGGGGATCACGACGAGGCGGGATTCGATCTTGATCTCCTGATCTTCCAGTCGCGGCGTCGGCGTTGGCGTCTGTGCAAAGGCTGATGCTGCGAACGTAAAAATGAAGAGTAATGCGGCGATGTGCGGAAGCTTTTTCATAACGGTGAAAAGAGGGAGGCAAAATAGAACAAAGAGAGTGAATCATCTTCGATGTCGATCCACTCTCTTTGATTCAATTTAAGGGCAAACTAGTTGCCGTTATCTGTAACCGGGCGAACCTCAACGTTCTGGTTCAGTCCGCGGCTAACTAAGAGCTTGACCTCGACACGTCGATTCTGCTCACGACCCTCGCGGGTTGTGTTGTCGGCTACCGCCTGCAATTCGCCAAATCCGAACGAAGTACCGATGCGACGAAGCGGAATGTTGTGGTTCTCAACCAAGTAGTTGATAACTGCACGTGCACGATTCTCGCTGAGCTTTTTATTCATCGCCGTACCACCTTCTGCCGAAGCAAAACCGGTGATCTCAACCTCATACCCCTTAAGGGTCATTGCCTGCGAAGCGATCGAATCCAGCTTCTGCTTTCCTTCAGCTGAAAGAACCGCACTACCAACGCGGAAGTTAACTGTCTCGGTGGACTGAACGACGTATTCGTCAAGGGCCGTGATCCGTTCATTGGTAGCGTTGACGCCCGCAACTGCTGCATCAGCGGTTTCCTGAGCTGCTCTCGCCCCACCGCGGGCGGCGTTCGAGATAGCCATCAGCTCATCGATCTGGCCGGAGACACGCCGTGCATTCTCTTCGGCTGCGGTCAAACGGAGTTCCGCCGGTCCGACTCGTGTATCGATCGACTGTGCGACCTTGTAGTCATCCTTATCGAAGCGGATCTTGCTGGCCGTGAGGCTGCCGGTTCCGTCTCCGCGTCCTTCCACTTCCATATAGAGGCCGCGAACTATCTGTGTGCTGGCGATTCGATCGCCGCCGCCAAAGAATCCACCCTTGGTCTTGATGCTGCTTTCCGGAGAGATCACCACGCGGGTATCGACACCGGTCGTGTCGCGCAACACAAATGACTGATCGTCATCCTTCGCAACCACCGCACCTTTAAGCTTGTACTTCTGGCCCGACGTCAGCGTACGAAGCTGCGCATCCTGTGCGAATAAGGCTGCTGAGCTGATAGCAACCGCTAGTAACATCCCTGCTAATTTTTTCATAACTTTTAACTCCTCGCGATATGTACAAATTCGATAAATGCGAAACCCGTGCGATAGACGCTTGAACGATGTCGAAAGTTGTACCGTTTCGATACAGACCATTCGTATTCTCCCCGACAAACACCCGTCAAATACCTAACGCGTTATTTCCGCCGCAAGGGCTGTTAACAATAGCTGTGCCATTTTGGGCGGTTTGGAAAAGTTTGGCCGTAAGTGTAACGCCTTCTATTAGTTAGGGAAATTGTCCGGTTGGAGGCGAAGAAATGGATACGTATGTTTTCTATACGAAGATATTGATGTTGCTGGCGATAGTGTCCGAAATTGCTGCACCCAGAAAAAACTCGTTAGTCAAAACCTAAAGTACTAGGTGAAATAATACACAACAACCTGCAGAAATCAAGGATTTTCTTCTTGTTACGATTATAGCGAGAATTCTGAAGATTCAAGGTAGTCCTTCATAAATGAGAGAAACCGTTCTGCATCAGCGCCGTCCACAATACGGTGATCATAGGTAAGAGCGAAGTACGCCATAGTGCGGATCGCGATGTAGTCGTCGCCATCCGGAGTGGTCAGGACCTTCGGCCGCTTTTCGATCGTGCCTACGCATAGTATGGCCACCTGAGGCTGGTTGATGATCGGCGTGCCGTAAAGACCGCCGAATACACCGGGGTTCGTGATGGTGAACGTTCCACCGGTCACTTCGTCAGGATTGAGTTTCTTCGTGCGTGCCCGATCCGCCAAGTCGTTGGCCGCGAGCGCGAGGCCTGATAGCGAGAGTGTGTCAGCCTTGCGAATAACAGGCACGATCAGGCCCCAATCCAGAGCGACCGCCATCCCGAGGTTGATGTCGCCCTTGTAGACGATGTTCTCGCCGTCGACCTCCGAGTTCACGATCGGGAATTTGCGGATCGCATTCGTCACCGCCTGGAAGATGAACGGCATATACGTCAGCTTCGTGCCGTAACGCTCAGCAAACGCAGCCTTGTTCCTGTCACGTACCTTGGTGACGTTCGTCATGTCGATCTCGTATACGCTGGTCACGTGAGCCGACGTCTGCTTGGAGAACGTCATATGCTCGGAGATCTTCTTGCGCATTACCGACATCTTCTCGACGCGGTCGCCGGCGGATGTGGTGATAGGCGCGGCGGTGTGCGTCGAAGGCGCAGCTTTCGCGGGGGGGGCGGCGGCTACAGCGGCTCCTTTCACCAGTAGATCTTCCGGACGAAGCGCCGCCCCGGTTTCAAGGAACGACATAATGTCATCCTTAGTAACGCGGCCGCTAATGCCGGATCCTGGAATACGGGTGATATCGACGCCGTGTTCTTTCGCGATGCTGCGGACGAGCGGGCTGCTTTTGGTTCGGCGAAGTTCGTCGACGCTCCTATCTCCGCCGTTTGATCCCGCCGCAACGGCTTTGACCTGCGGAACCAAGGGCGCGGCTTCCGCCTCCGCCGGCTTCGAACTCGCGGCTTCCGACTTTGGAGCTTGGACTGCGGAGGCTCCCGCGGCTCCGACAAGTGCTAGTACCGCACCAACCTCGACGGTCTGCCCTTCCTCAACATTGATCGCCAGAAGTTTGCCTGCCACCGGCGAAGGAACTTCCGCGTCGACCTTGTCAGTTGAGATCTCAAGCAGCGGCTCGTCCTTGGCTATGTCGTCGCCCACGCCCTTGAGCCACTTCGATACTGTTCCCTCAGTGATTGATTCGCCCATCTGGGGCATCACCACCTCGGTCGCGTCGCCGACGGGGGCGGCCGCCGGTTCGCTCGGAGCAGGCGCAGGAGCAGCAACCGAATCCGCGATCATAGCGGGTGCCGGTGCTTCGGCTATCTCGACAGGATCAGGAGTCGGTGTGGATTCGATGTTCGGACTTTGGACCTCGGACTTCGGACTCTCCGCAACTTCACCTTCCGCCCCGACCATCGCCAAAACAGTTCCAACCTCGACGGTTTCGCCTTCCTTATGACGGATCTCGAGAAGCGTACCAGCGGATGGAGATGGGACCTCGGCATCGACCTTGTCGGTCGAGATCTCAAGGATGGCCTCGTCTTTTTCGATCTTATCGCCAACGGCCTTGAGCCATTTGGATACGGTGCCTTCGGTGATCGATTCGCCCATCTGGGGCATCACAACTTCTACGCTCATAAGTGCTCCGGTGCGGTATAAGTGAGAATTATACTGTGCAAACTCAAACTATTAGGATACAAGAAAATCGTGCGGAATAAAATTCCGAAGGAGTTAACCGATCCGCTCTCGTATGAAGGATTCGATGCGATCAGTGCCCTGAAAAGAGGACGGGATGACGATGCCTTCGCCCACGTATGAGATGATCGCGAGCGATAGATCGTCGCGGCGCTCGACTCTTTCTATCTCGCTCCAGCGAAGAGTTCGCTTTCGGTATTGAAGCCCGTTCGCATAGATAGTGACGGCGTTTCGCTTCTGCATCCACCAGCCCGTCATCGTGAATATTTGGACGATGAGAAATCCGGTGGCGAGGACGAAGTAAAGAAAACTCTGCCAGACTAAATAGAAGATCAGC
>JAQSDP010000195.1 GCA_029945985.1 bacterium
ATGGTGCAGTCGGTGCCTTCGCGTTTGACGTCGGCGACGCCGAGCGGGATCGTGAAGTCTTCGTCGTCCGGCACCTCGCCCTTCATGCCGTACATCGTTTCCTGCTCCATGAAAATGACGGGGTTGTTGTCGCGGATAGAGGATTTCAGCAGTCCTTTTGCGTCCGCAGCCGTTGACGGCATTACTACTTTGAGGCCGGGGAAGTTCGCGTACATCGCCTCGAGAGCCTGGGAGTGCTGCGACGAAACCTGGTACGCCGAGCCGTTAGGGCCGCGGAAGACGACCGGGATATTGAACTGTCCGCCGGACATATACAGCGTCTTCGCAGCGTGGTTAATGATCTGGTCGGCCGCAAGGATCGAGAAGTTGAAGGTCATGAACTCGATGACCGGACGAAGACCCGCCATCGCCGCGCCGACTCCGATCGCCGCGAATCCGAGTTCAGTGATCGGCGTATCGACGACTCGCTTGTCGCCGAATTCCTTCCAGAGCCCACGCGTCACCTTATAAGCGCCGTCGTACTCCGCAACTTCCTCGCCCATGACGAAAACGTTTTCGTCCCTAAGAATCTCTTCGCGAAGTGCTTGATTCAGCGCGTCGCGGATGGTCATTACTGCCATGTTTATCGGATATGTATATTGCGGACTTCATTGCCCGCGGAAAATCGAACTGGTTGCAGTTCAACCCATCAAGCAAAAACGTCAGTTAGAAGTTGATCTTCACTCGGGAACGGACTTTCTTCGGCGAATTTGACTGCCGCTTCCGTAGCTTCAACAGCCTGTTTCTCGATCGCGTCAAAATCCTTGTCGGTCAGGACCTTTGCTTCTTTAAGGCTATCCTTGAAGAGGACGATCGGGTCACGTTCCTGATATTTGGCGATCTCTTCACGGGTGCGATAGTTGCCGGGGTCGGACATCGAGTGGCCCATGTAGCGATAGGCCCGAATCTCTAGCAGCGTTGGTTCGCCCTTTGTTCGGGCTCGTTCGATCGCACGCAGCGTCGCATCGCGGACGGCCATCACGTCCATTCCATCAACAAACTCATTCGCCATCTCAAAGGCTTCTGCCTTCTTCGCGATGTTCCGCGTGGACATCGCTCGTTCCTGCGAGGTGCCCATTCCGTACTGGTTGTTTTCGCAGATGTAGATGATAGGCAGCTTCCAGAGTTGGGCCATGTTGAGCGATTCGTGGAAGATACCCTGGTTTACGGCAGCTTCGCCAAAGAAGCAGATCGTGACCTGGCCCGAATCTTTGTATTTCGCAGCATACGCCATCCCCGTACCTACGCCGATCTGGCCGCCGACGATGCCGTGTCCGCCGTAGAACTGGTGTTCTTTGGAGAACATGTGCATCGAACCGCCTTTACCGCCGACGCAACCACCTTCTTTTCCGTAAAGCTCTGCCATCACCGCTTCGGGTGAGATTCCCTTGACCATTGCCTGAACGTGATCCCGATAGGAAGTGATCACCATATCCGACGGCTCCAGAGCCATCATCGAGCCGATCCCGATCGCTTCCTGACCGATATAAAGGTGACAAAATCCCCCGATCTTGCCCATGCGGTAAACTTCGGCGCACTTCTCTTCAAATCGGCGTCCGAGTACCATCTGATAGAGCATCTCGCGGAGCAGCTTTTTGTCTGTCTTCTTTATCGCCTCGAGTTGTGATCTGCGGCGTCTCTGAAACTCCTGCTTTGCGAGTTCGACTATGTCGGCTTCCGACGGCGTTTTCTTACCGTTATTCTGTGCGGGATTGCCCGCGGCACGCGTACGAAGTCCGGTCGAACCGTTCTTTGACGCTGGCGCCGTGGTCTTTTTCTTTGATGCTGTTGCTGTCTTTGGCAAGTCCAAATCCTCCGAACCGCAAATGAATGCGAATAAAAACTTAATGCAAACTCATTATTATAGACGAGCAGGTTTCATTGTACAAAAATCCCCTGCAATGGTCGGCTAATCGAAACCTGTTGGCTAACTACACACGTAAATAATAAGATTAATACGGGAATGAAGTTCACTCACACCATTAAATTGATCGCGGTCGTCTTTTTCTTTGGCGCAGCTGCATTCGCGCAGAATCCGACGAAGTGGAGCCTAAGCAAGATTGATGGTAAATCGCAAACAGGCCCTAGCCAGTTTGTGCCTCAGCTACTTAAGGTCGCGCTGAAGGCAGAGGTCGAACCAGGATGGCATCTTTATTCTCTGGAGCAGCCGAAAGGCGGGCCAATAGCGACCACGATCAAGGTCTCAGAGGGAAGTGAGTTCGAGATCGATGGCAAGATCGAAGAAGCAACTAAGCCGAAGGTACAGCCCGACCCAAACTTCGTAATCGACGGCAAAGCACTTGAGACCCGATTTTTCGTCGAACGTGCTGAATTCATCGTACCGGTTAAGGGCGCTGACATTGCCTCTCTTGACTCGCTCGCTCTGGATGTTCGCTTTCAGCTTTGTAACGATACTGTGTGTCTTCCGCCGCGGACGAAGCGTGTAACCTTCACGGGCGAGGAGGACGTTAAGCGAACAGCTTTCAGCTCTCAGCCTTCAACTTCCGGCCAAGCCGATACACCCGCGGCCGTGACTAACCAGCCGATCCTTACGAGGGAGCAGCCGACGGACATTTGGGCGTTTATTTGGCTCGCGGCGACGCTTGGGGCGTTGTCGCTGCTGACGCCTTGTGTGTTTCCGATGATCCCGATCACGGTCTCGTATTTTACGAATCACTCGGCGGGGAGCCGGGCGAGGTCGGTGAGGTTGGCGACGATCTATTCGGTTGGGATCATCGCGACGTTTACGCTGCTCGGAATGCTGCTGGCGATCTTCGTCGGGGCGGCGGGGATCAACCTATTTGCAGCGAATCCGTGGGTGAATATTTTGATCGCGGCGGTGTTCCTGTTCTTTGCGTTCAATCTTTTTGGAGCGTATGAAATCACGATCCCGACCGGACTTCTGACAAAACTTGACGGCCTGACGCGGTCTCACGAGGGCGAGGGAAGCGGAATCGTCGGGGCGTTGCTGATGGGGCTGACATTTACCCTCACATCATTCACGTGTACGTCGCCGTTCGTTGGAACCATTCTCGTATCGGCATCTCAGGGCGACTGGCAGATGCCGCTCGTAGGGATGCTCGCGTTCTCGACCGTGTTCGCCTTACCGTTTTTTGTCCTCGCACTCGTCCCGCAATGGGTCTCGCGGATGCCGCGGGCCGGCGGATGGATGAACTCGGTCAAGGTCACCATGGGTTTCCTCGAAGTCGCCGCGGCGATGAAGTTTATCTCGAACGTCGATGTCGTGTGGAAGTGGGGCATCTTCACGCGGGACACGGTGCTCGCGATCTGGATCGCGATCGGCATCATTTTGTCTCTGTATCTATTAGGTAAATTCCAGCTTTCTCACGATTCCAAGCCCGAGCGGATCGGGGCGTTTCGGCTTGTGTCTGCGATCTTGAGTTTGGCTATAAGTGTTTGGCTGATCACCGGTTTGTTCGGAGCGAAACTCGGTGAGCTTGAAGCGTTCCTGCCGCCTGATCTCGATGGAACCTCGTCGTTCCGCGTGATCGGTGCAGAAAAGGAGGAGTTGAAGTGGATAAAGAACGATTACCCTGCCGCACTCGCCCAAGCGAAGGTTGAGAACAAGCGAGTCTTTCTCGACTTCACCGGCTACACGTGCACCAATTGCCGGTGGATGGAAGCGAACATTTTCCCGAAGACTGAGGTTGAAGTAGAGTTGAAGAAGTTTGTGCTGTCATCGCTCTACACGGATGGCGATGGCGAGATCTACCAAAAGCAGCAGCAGATGGAGCAGGATATGTTCGGCACGGTTGCTCTGCCGTATTACGCGGTGGTAGACGGCGACGGCCGGGTGATCGGAACATTCCCGGGATTGACACGAAATGCGGCTGAATTTGTTGACTTCTTAAAGAAGGCTCAAGTAAATTAGCCACGCATTTCACGCATTCACGAATGGTGACAGTAACGATCGATAAGTTAGTTTCCGGGCTCCGCGAGATGTCGGACGAGGATTTTGTTTGTGAGCCGGTATATGAATATTTGAGTTCACGCGATGTCGACACGGATTCGATCTCGAAGTACATGCACTGGAGCTCAAAGTTTTATACTCGGAACCTCATCTATAAAGACGAGCGGTTTGAGATGATGGCGATCTGTTGGGACAAGGGGCAGGTCTCGCGAGTGCACAATCATTGGGACCAGCGGTGCTGGATGATTGTGCCGGTTGGGAAATTGTTGGGGCAGAATTTCGGCATCGAGGAGATCGACGAGAGCCGCGGTTACTGCAAGCTTTACGAAACGAATAACTTCGAACTCACTGAATGTCTCGCCGCCCGTGTCGATCTCGAAGAGCCGATCCATCAAGTGCTGAATCTCGCGGAGTTTGGCGAAAGGGCCGTTAGCATCCACATCTATTCGAAACCTTTCGACCGGTGTCTATCCTATTGCCGCGACACGAATACGTTCAAGGAAGTCGGACTTTTCTACACGAGCATTGACGGTGAACTCTGCGACGGTATTCAGCTTTAAGGTCGGTTTTGAGTTGAGAACTGGTAACTCGTAGTTTCGCTACAGTTACCGGTTTTCATTTTTGATTCTTACGTTTTGGAAAACCAAAGGACATTTCGCTTTACTATCTTCACGCTCGGTGTGGCTTATCTTGCGGCGCGGTTGTGGCAGTTGACTGATGGATGCTTATGGTTCGATGAGATCTTCAGCGTCCATGCGGCGGAGCAGTCGTGGGGCGGTATTTGGTCGTTCGTTGCGCAGGATCTGATACATCCGCC
>JAQSDP010000196.1 GCA_029945985.1 bacterium
CTTTCATCTTCGCGTCCCATTGCTCGCGCGAGAGTCCGGAAGTGGTCATTCGCTTGTTATACTCGGCATTAACTTCATCATCTGTGGGAAGCGTCTGCTCTTTCTCGGCCTTCTGGAACATCACTTCCTGCTCTACAAGACTCTGAAGAACCTGAAGGCGGGCACCCGCGAGTTCGAGCTGCGAGAGGCGTCCTTCCTGCCCCTGGGCCTGCTGCTTGACAGCTCTTTCCACCTCTTCCATTGTGATGGCCTTACCATTAACCGTTGCCGCGGTAGCGTTTAGATCCGCGTTCGGACCGCCAACAGGGCCGGCCTCGCCACAAGCAACAGCGAACAACACTGTGATCGCCAATACGAGGAAAAGAGAAACTTTCTTTGAGATCTGCACTATGGAATTTACTCCTCTAAGAGAAACCTTACTGTTCATTACTTGACTATGTTATAGCAAATTTGCTATAAATCCTGTTTTTGGGTTTTCAAAACTCTACCTCGTTACTTTTGAGGCAATATTATGGCAAAACGATGCGACATCTGCGGCAAAGGACCGCAATTTGGAAATAACGTTTCACACGCTAACAACAAAACGCGACGCCGGTTCAATCCGAATCTGCAGCCCGTTCGCGTCCAACTCCCAAGCGGAGCTAACGGTAGAATCAAGGCTTGCACCCGCTGCATCAAATCGGGCAAGGTTGTCAAAGCCGCTTAGTTAAGAGACTCGAGCCTTCATCTCAGTTGCCAAACGTCGGTATCGACGTTTGGCTTTTCTTGTGTCAAACCGCCCAGCGGTTCTACTCTAACTTCGCGAGAATGCCACCACTAGACCACTGCGATACAATCGATCTCCACCAGCGCCCCTTTCGGTAAACCAGCCGCCTGCACCGTAGACCTTGCCGGTTTATTAGTATCGAAGTATTTCCCGTAAACGTCGTTCATCGCAGCAAAATCACCCATGCTAGCTAAAAAGACGGAAGTCTTGACCACATCGTCTAAACTAGCTCCGCCCGCCTCAAGCACCGCGACCAAATTCTTAAAGACCTGCTCGGTTTGATCAGCGACGCCGCCCGGAACGAATTCGCCGGTAGCAGGGTCGATCGGAATTTGACCAGAACAGAAGAGCATTCCGGAAACCTTGACAGCCTGCGAATAGGGCCCGATCGCTCCCGGCGCTTTCTCGGTAGATATTATCTCTTTCATCGATCCGCTTCTCTGTAAAACTATCGCTAAGGCAAAAGGGAAATGTTAGCGAAAAAGCAGCGGGAAATCAAAGTGAGGCAGCTAAATATTTGATCTTTCAACTGCAATTACGCCCGGCACACTGGCTATGGACGTGATCACCCGATCGAGATGCTTCTTGTCATGAACCTCGACGGTGACCTCAATGAATCCCTTGTCGTCGCGCGAAACTTTCGCCCTGGCGTCGCGAATTCCCGTCTTTATTTCGGCGATCGCATTCGTAATTCCGGCGAGCATACCAGTCCGATTTTCGGTCGTTACAAGGATCGAAACCGACTGAATCTCTTCTTTTTCGGACTTCGCCCATTCAACTTCCACGATACGATCCCTGTTAACCATCAACTGGCGGACGTTCTTGCACTTCTTATTGTGGACTACGATCCCTTTTCCAAGGGATATATATCCGACAATCTCCTCGCCTCTGAGCGGATTACAGCAGCGAGCACGGGCCGTCAGCAAGTTATCGACGCCCTTGACGATGATCGCGTCTTCTCCGAGACCGATCATTTTTTTTACGGCTTTGAGACCGCTCTCGATCTTTGTTTCAGCGCGTTTGTCGGGGTCGAGTTCCGCAAATTTCTCGGCGCCTAGATACTTCGCCAGCACGTTCCGAGGCAATGTTTTTCCATACCCGATCGACGCGAGAAGATCGTCAGGCCTGCCGAGGCCGTACTCATTAGCGATTCGGCGCATCTCATTCTCGCTGTTGGTCAGCTTCTTGTGCGGAACCTTGAACCGGTCAGCTTCCTTCTCGAGCAGTTTCCGTCCGAGATCGATAGACTCAACTCGCTGCTGCTCCGAGATGAAGTGCCTGACGCGGTTCCGAGCCTTCGCCGTAATCACATAATTCAGCCAATCACGGGACGGCTTCGAATTCGGGGTCGTCATTATCTCGACCACATCGCCGTTCTGCAGTTCCGTACGCAAAGGAATGATGCGGCCATTAACCTTGGCTCCCGTACACTTGTCGCCCACTTCCGAATGGATTGCGTAAGCGAAATCAATGGGCGTCGATCCGCGAGGAAGTTGGATCACCTTACCCATTGGTGTGAACGCGTAAACGTCCTTTGGATAAAGGTCTAGTTTGAGCGACTCTATAAAATCTTCAGAATCCTCGTCGGCGTCAGAATCTTCAACTAGAGGCAACAGCAGCTTCTCGACCGTCTTACGCAGTTCGTCGAGCGATTCATCTTCTTCTGAAGCGCCGAGCTTCTTCTCCTTGTACTTCCAGTGGGCCGCGACCCCTTCCTCGGCGATATGATGCATTTCCTCGGTCCGGATCTGGACCTCGAAGGGCTGGCCGCCATCGCCGATAACAGAGGTGTGAAGGGAGCGATAAAGGTTATCTCGTGGGATCGCGATCCAATCTTTGAATCGTTCTGGCACCGGCGTCCAAATGTCGTGAACCACGCTGAGCGTTAGATAGCAATACTTTCGATCATTGGCCGTGATAATGCGTGTTGCGATCAGATCGTAAACCTGCTCGATGGCAATCTTCTGCTTCCTCAGTTTCTTCCACAGGGAATAAAGACGCTTTACACGTCCTTCGATCGCGACGATGGGAACATCGTTCTCCTGTAGCCTTACGGTGATCGTTTGCTTAATTCGCTCAAGAATAGCCTCAAGCTCAGGCCGGCGAGCATCCACATCCTTCGCTAATCGCTTGTATTCCTCGGGGTGAAGGTTCTGAAAAGAAAGGTCCTCGAGCTCGCTTCGGAGCTTACCCATACCCAGGCGATGTGCGATCGGCGCATAGATATCGAGAGTTTCCTGTGAAATGCGGGCGCGTTTCTCAGGTTTCAGAAACTGCATTGTCCGCATATTGTGGAGCCGGTCCGCCAGCTTTATGAGCACGACTCTTACGTCCGTGATCATTGCGAGAACCATTTTTCGCACGTTTTCTGCCTGCTGCTTCTCCTTTGACAGGTCGCTGATATGCGCGATCTTTGTGAGTCCGTCGACCAGCAGTGTGACTTCATCGCCGAAGTAGGTTCGGATCGTCTCCAGATCGACGAGCGTATCCTCAACAACATCGTGGAGCAACCCCGTTGACACGCTGACCTCGTCGAGCCGCATTTCAGCGAGGATATCCGCCACCTCAAGGGGGTGGACCAGGTAAGGCTCTCCGGAGGCCCGCTTTTGGCCTTTATGATGTAGTGCGGAGAAGAGATAAGCACGACGGATCAGCTCAACGTCCGGGTTGGGCCGATTCATCTCCACCTTCTCAATAATGTCTTCAATGCGGATCATCTGTCGTTATGAATCATTCTATTCGAATTTCCAGACCAGAAAGACAAAAAGGCGATGCTCGCCTTCCAACGAGCACCGCGATTCCTAGAGAAACTCACTACCAGCTACTTCGCAGCGTTTGAGCTCGCGTTTGCGTTTGCATTAGCAGCAGCCTCGGCAGCCGCTCTGCGGGCATCAATTTCGCCCTGAATGTTCCGGTTGGCTTCGCTCAGATCGGTATAGTCCTTTCTATAACTGTCGGCATCCGTCTTTAGCTTGTCGCGGTCAGCAGCTCGACCTTCCATCTCTGCCAGGCGAGAGGCCTGGATGGCAAGGCTTGCTCGATATGACCGCGCCGACTCAAAGATCTTGACAGCCTCAAGGAGTTGTCTCAACTGCTCATCCGTAAGTGACTTTAGATCAGTCGAGGTCGCGTTCTTTACAGAATCGGGCTCCGCAGAAACCGCCTGTTCGATGAGTTGCTGACCTTTCGTCACGCACTGCTTCATCTTGTCGAACTCAGCCTGGTCAGCCGGCTTGACGAACTGATAGACCTCTTTTCCGTCAGCAGACTTTACAGTCTTCTTCGTCGCATCGGTATCGCTGATGTCGTTGGAACAAGTATTCTGCCTTGCCGCAAGAGCGGTCGACGCTTCAGCACGAAAGTGCGGCTCAATAGATGAATTCGCAGAACGATCAGTGACCCATTTTTGCCATTCGTCCGTCTTCTGCAAATTGTCGTAAAGGCTCGCGACCGCCTTGTAGGAACTCTGATCGTTCGGATTAAGAGTTAGAGCTTTTTGATATTCGGCGATCGCAGACTCGGCCAGTTGAGTCTCCTGTCGATTACCAATAAAACGTGAATGAAGAGTACGAGCAAGGAACACTTGTGCCGTTTTACCCTCGACCGTATCTCCCTTCGGATCGCGGGCCGCAGCCTTACGGAAAAGTTCCTCAGCTTGAGCGAACTTCCTTTCTCTGTAAGCCGTGGATCCGTCGACAAGATCCTTCCTCGACATGATCCGATTATAGTAACCGCAGCTCGAGCCAGCCAGCACGCTCGCGACGATCAAGAACAATATCCCTAAACGAGAAAATCTCATTATTTAGACTCCGATTTCGGCAACAGGCGACAAGCTACTAAACAGGACGCCCGCTTCTGCCAGTATTTTTTAGTTAGCACTGAGGTCGTCGACCTGAAGCCCGATCGGCGACGCACCGGCGAGTTTCGCCGCGTCGATCACCTTGACCACGTCTCCATATCTAACCGAGGTCGGAGACTTGAT
>JAQSDP010000197.1 GCA_029945985.1 bacterium
GTTCGGCGATCAGGAAGACGCTGTTCTCATCGCCAAGTTCCCTGGTGGTTTGCTCAAGACTGAACGCCTGTCGCATATAGTGGTTCAGGTCGTCCGGCGCGTTTTTGGGATGATGTGCGAACGCGTCCCAGAAGGTCGTGTACGCGAGGTCGGTCAACGATTTCGCGTCATCGATGGTTGCTTGGCGTATGTTGATATCGGACATAAGCAAGCCGGAGACCTAACCTGAAGTTCGCGCGGCCTTAGCCTTACCGAGGTATTTGAGCTCGTCAGCTCTCAAATCTACTGATCCGCTACCGAAACACACATCGGTCTCCAGATTGCCCTTTTCCAAGACAGCAAAGACTAAGTAAGCCTTTCCAATTTCGAAATAAACCCTGCAACCACCTGAGGATTTGATCCTAAGCTCTTCTGACGGAGCACCTTTCCAAGAGCTCCGCCGTCTTCTGTCGATAGAACGGTACCCTTGAAGATAGCGGAAGCCTGCTTTTTCATTTGCTTGACGCGCTTTCTTGCCGAAACAGGTTCGCAGAGACAGGCATGCACGTCTACCACAGAAACAATACAAATCACGCTTACGATTAAAACGAGTCGCCGCATAGTTCTACTTACCACTCATGATCAACTTCGCTATGGTCTGAAGCTGCATATTCGAAGTACCTTCGTAGATCGAGCCGATCTTGGAGTCACGCCAGAATTTTTCGACCGGGTAGTCTTTCACGTAGCCGTATCCGCCGAAGAGTTCGATCGCTTTGGACGAGACTTTCTCGGCGACGCGTGATGTGTAGAGCTTTGCGATGGCGGCTTCCTTCAAAAAGCTTCTGCCGGCGTCTTTGAGTCGGGCAGCGTTGTAGGTCAGAAGACGAGCGGCTTCGATTTCAACCGCCATTTCGGCGAGCTGGAATTGGACGGCCTGGAAGCTGTTAATGGCCTGGCCGAACTGTTCGCGTTCCGCGGTGTATTTTAGGGCGGCCTCGTATGCACCTTGGGCGATGCCGACCATCTGGGCCGCGATGCCGATGCGGCCTTCGTTGAGGGTTTCGATCGAGACCTTATAGCCCTTGCCGACCTCGCCGAGCACGTTTTCCTTCGGAACTTTGCAGCCATCGAAGATCAGCTCCGTCGTCGACGACGCTCGGATGCCGAGCTTGTCTTCCTTCTTGCCCACGGTAAACCCTTCAAAGCCCTTTTCGACAATGAACGCCGTGATGCCTTTGTAGCCGGCTTCGGGGTTGATGTTGGCGAAAACGATAAAGATCTCGGCCTCATTGCCGTTGGTGATCCAGAGCTTCTGGCCGTTGAGCTCCCAATGATCGCCTTTATCGGCCGCCTTCGTTGCTAAGGCAAATGCGTCCGAGCCGGAACCGGCCTCGCTCAACGCGTAGGCTCCGACTCGTGAGCTGGCGAGCTGAGGCATGTATTTCGCCTTTAACTCATCGCTGCCCCACTTCATGAATGCGTTGGTGACAAGCGTATTGTGAACATCGACGAAAACCGAGATGCTCGCATCTACTCGTGCGAGTTCCTCAATGGCGACGATGGCGTTGAATATGGTCGAGCCCGCACCGCCGTGTTCCTCGGGTGATTCGATCGCCATCAGGCCGAGTTCGAAACATTGTTTGATCAACTCCGGATCGAGCTTGGCGGCGTGTTCCATCGCCTCCACACGCGGCCGAACCTCGCCCTCGGCAAATTCGCGGACGGATGCCCTAAACAGTTCCTCTTCCTCGGTAAGCGTCGTCAATGCGGCGTTAGATAAAGCCATTCCTGCTGCAGTACTCATACATTTGTCCTATAAGGTTTTGTTATTCGTGTATCGATAAAATACCATTCTAATCAGCACAAATGTATTCGGCAACGCTAAGGTGAACTCTGAACCGCACAGCCCCGATCCGGGCGAGACTCAGCCCACGATAAATTCGAAAAACGCGAACCGGCTTAAGGTTCTCGGGGTGATACTCACCCTTGCGGGGCTCCTGCTTTTCGCTTATTTCGTATATTCGACCGGCGTTCACGAGATATCCGCCAATATCTCACATTTCGGCTGGGCCGGTTTCGGCGTGATCCTCGTGATCTACGCGGCTCGGATAATGATGCGGGGCCTCGCCTGGAAACTTTCGGTTTACGAGCCCTATCATCTCGGCCTTAAAGATACGGTGCCGGCTGTGATAATCGGCGAAGCAATGAGCAGCATGATCCCGCTCGGGATTCTGATCAGCGGTACCGCGAAGGCGGTCGCGGTCCGCAAAAAGGTTCCACTTGTTGTGGGCCTCTCTTCGGTGGCGACCGAAAACCTTTTCTATAGTTTTACGACCAGCGTCTTTCTCATCCTCGGGGCTCTGACGTTCGTCCGCAATTTCGCGCTCGATGAAACGACAACCATCACGATCGACGTATTGATCGGCCTGATAGTCGTGGTGATCGTTTTCCTAATGCTTCTGATCATTCGCCAGTGGCATTTTGCTAGCGAGGCTTGCGAGCTGCTTTATCGTAGAGGCTGGTTTCCGAAGCTGCTCGAGAACGGGCGTATGCAGGTGCGCCTTTTCGAGAACCTGATCTACGGATTCTATCGCCGCCATCCCAAGAGATTCATACCCATCTGCCTGACTGAAGCGGCATTTCACATACTCGGGATCGTCGAGGTCTGGTTTATTCTAACGCGTATCGTCGAGCCCGCCGGTCAACTGCTGAATGCCTTCCTGCTTGAGTCGGTTAGTCGGCTGATCACCATCGTCTTCAAGCTGATACCGTTCCTTATCGGTGTCGACGAAGCGGGAGCCCAGTTCGTCGCCGAGACCGTGGGGCTCGGGGCCGCGATCGGCGTTTCGATCGCGATCATTAGAAAAGGCCGCATCCTGTTTTGGACGGGAATTGGCCTTATTCTGATCATAAATCGCGGGCTGTCTCTGCGTGAGATCCGAAAAGCTCGGCGGTAAAGTATTTACTTGGGCGAGCCTCTCAACGCCTCCCGGCGTACCTGTCATAGACTATCCGCGGCGTGTCGAGGTTTTTGCCGGCCTTTAGGTTGGTCGCGAGCCGGATGAATTGCCCCATCGACCACGCGAGCGGCGTTGCCGATCCGGTACCTTTTCCGAACTTTAGCTCGGGCATAAACCGTCGATCGGCATTCGTTGGAGCGTCTTTCTTATCCCAGATCTGCTCAGGCAGCATTAGGCTTTCGCTGGCGAATGCGAGCATGTGGTCGAGGCGCGATCTAGCCGCTCTTATGTACGCGTCGGTCGGTTTCGGACGAGGGCAAGGTCGACCATTAGGACAAATCTTGTTTTCACGAAGGTCGGCAAGATACTTGTTATGGAAAGCTAATTCATACTGCCCTCGCTCACCGCTTAGGAGCGGCCAGGGGCGGCCTCGACCGGTGTACTTGCCGTCGAAATTCCACTTGCGGCCATCTTCCATTTCTCCATAGCCGTCGTGGTTATAGCGGTAGAACGCAGGGCCACTCGGCGTTTCCACCTTGATCAACTGATCGATAACCTTTAGCGATTTCACGATCAACGGATCGTCGGCACGCTTGATTCCGAGGCGGACGAGTTCGAGGAAGCCGGCGTCGACTATCTCGTGCTCGTAAAACGTTCCGGCGTTATTATTTAGCTCGATCTTATAGCCCGCGTCGGGCTCGCCTTTTTCGGAGATGCGGAGGTAGTAATTGCCGTCGCCGTACTTGCCATTGGTCGTTGCGGTCCATTTTTCGACGTTCGCTGCCCAGTTGTCAGCAGTCTTTAGATAAAGTTCGGCGGACGTATTGTCGCCGTTGCGCTTAGCTATGTCTGCAGCGCAAACGAGGCCTGCGATCTGGGCGGCGATGGTCGAGGGCGAATAGCCGGGGCGTTCTTCCCAACGCTCCTGCGGCGAGAACGGCCCTTTTGCGACAATGAAATCAGCGGCTTTTTTGACGTGTTTCTCGTACGTTTCCTTGTCGAATTTGTCGATCTGCCACGCCATTATCAGCGGATAGGCGACCTCATCCATCTGCAGCGAACCCCAGCCCATCTTGCCAGTCAGATCGGAATTCTGCGGAAAACTGCCGTCGTCTTTCTGCTGGATCTGAAACAGAAAATCGAGAGCCCGTTCCGCTGCGGCCTTATCACCGATCGCGAGAAACGCTGTAAACACGTGATAAAGATCACGCGACCACACCATTCTGTAACCGGTCCCGCCGGTGTTCCCGTTGCCATCCCCACCCCAAGGCACGCTCAATGACGCGACGTTGCCTCCGCGGGTCGTCTTATCCTCAAGAGCCTTCACCACCATCGCCGCCATGTTGAATTGGGCTTGGTACTTTGGTTCGACTTTTGGAATTGTCTTTACGAAGTCGCCCCAGCCTTTTTCGTACCCTTCAAGACTCTTGGACATACCTTTGCCAAGAGACCGGGCTGCCGCAATAGCTGCGTTCGGTATCGAATCGGAAAATGCTAGCGCAAGAGTGAAACGAGAAGGATTCTCGATACGCGACATTTGGGCTACGTTTCCGTCTCTGGCTTCAGCGAGGGGCACAGTTATTCGACCGGACTTCCTCAATTCCGAAAGTCCATCGCTAAGCCCCGAGAATCCACTAGTTCGCTCCTCGCTTGAGGTCGAGACGGCAAGGGCCGAGCCGATCTTTCTCGTAGTGTCTTCGCTGGCGAGCACTCTCCAACTTCGGTCCGCGAGATTGTCGATGGCATAGGTCGAAATGGCTGAATCACCCATTCCGCTGTT
>JAQSDP010000198.1 GCA_029945985.1 bacterium
TGAACCCAGTTACAGAGGTTTTCGTTCTCATCAATAGCGTCAACAATGTCGTCGTGGAAATCTCGTGGAAACGATGTATTGAACTTCACGCGTTCGATGCCCGTTGCAGCTACCGCTCTGAGGAGACGCGAAAAAGAAGTCTTACCTGCGGGATCCTCAAGTCCCGAATCGTCCACCGGCTTGTAGGAATTCACGTTCTGTCCGATCAGATGAACTTCTTTCACTCCCTGTCGCCGAAGATCGAGGACTTGCCGGACGATCTCAGAAGCGGATAGGCTGACCTCCCTGCCACGCGAAAAGGGAACTATGCAGTAAGTGCAAAATTTGTTACAGCCCTCGATGATCGGCACAAAGGCGACATACGGTGACTGACGCTGATCTTCGGTTACATCCCAGTTGTAGTTACGCTCGCGCTCGCCAAGGTCAGCGAACTTCCCTTTCCCGCCGAAGACGCTCTCGAGAGCCTCTGAAATCCGTCCAACCGCTCTCGTTCCGATAATCAGATCCACGCCCTCGATCTTATCGAAAAGCGTTTCGCCTTCAAGTTGGGCTACGCACCCCATAACCCCGACAATGGGTTTGTTTTCGAACGCCTTTCGAATGCGACCGACTTTCGAATAGAGCTTTAACTCCGCTTTTTCACGAACTGAGCAGGTGTTGATAAGTATCACGTCGGCGTCGGCTTGCGTCCGCGTGATCGCATAACCGCTCGCCGAAAGCGTGCTCGCGACGCGTTCAGAATCCGAAACGTTCATCTGGCAGCCATAAGTTTCCAAAAAGACTTTTTTCATCTATCTTCTAATCAATGGCCAGCCTTCAGTTCCGCGAAAAAGACTTCGTACACCTGCATCTGCATTCCGATTATAGCCTCTTGCAAAGCGCTATCCAACTTAAGCCTCTGGCGAAGCGTTTGGGTGAACTTGAGATGCAGGCGTGTGCCGTCACTGACTACGGAAACATGTACGGCGCCGTGTCTTTTTACAACGCGATGCGTGGGGTCGGCGTGCGGCCGATCATCGGCTATGACGCGTATTTGGCAACTGGCTCTAGACACGCACACGATTCGGTAGCTCACGGTTCTGACAAACCGTTTTACAACCTGGTTCTCTTGGCAAAGAACTTCAAGGGTTACCAGAGCCTCGTGCAGCTTTCATCCAAGGCGTTTACCGAGGGCAATCATATTAAGCCGCGTATCGACCGTGAGATACTTGCCGAATTTTCCCAGGGACTTATCGCTCTTTCCGGCGGCTTTACCGGCGGCGTGATGCATCACCTGCGGTACGGCGATGAAGCTTCTGCAGCCAGGTTTGCCGGAGAGATGAGTGATATCTTTGGTCCGGGCAGCTTCTACCTCGAGATCCAGGATCATAACGACGAAGACGAGCGAAGGGTTCTACCGAGGCTGGTCGAACTGTCGAAGAAGCTTTCACTTCCGCTCGTCGCAACTAACGACGCTCACTACCTGACGGCTGTTGATGCCCGGGCACACGAGATACTGTTATGTATCGGCGAAGGGCGAATGTACTCGGACACGCGGAATGTTTTCGCGACGCCGGAATACTACGTAAAATCGGCCGACGAGATGTGGGCGACCTTTGGAAAAGAACTTCCGGAATCACTTACGAATACGCTCCGGATCACTGAGGAATGTGAACTAGATCTTAAAACGAGCGGTGATCTGACTTTGCCGACATTCCCAATCCCGGAGGAACTCGGCGAGATCTCCAGCGACGAGTATTTTGAGAAGGTGGTTTGGCAAGGGTTTGAAAAAAGAAAAGAGACCGTTTTCGATCTGATGTTAGATGCCGGGACCCTCCGGTATCCGCTGGAGGATTACCGGGCACGGCTGCAGAACGAGATCGATATTATCAAAGGGATGGGCTTCCCTGGTTACTTTCTGATCGTATGGGAGTTCATTAAGTATGCCGTTGATAACAATATACCGGTCGGTGTTGGGCGTGGATCAGCGGCTGGATCGTTGGTCGCCTACTGTCTTGAGATTACGGGTATCGATCCGATCCAGTACGACCTTCTGTTCGAACGCTTTCTGAATCCCGAGCGTATCTCAATGCCGGATATCGACATCGACTTCTGCATCCGCGGCCGGGGTGATGTGATCAACCATGTTACCGACGTTTACGGGCGAGAGTCTGTCTGCCAGATCATTACGTTCGGAACGATGGCGTCCAAGGCAGCGATCAAGGACGTCGGGCGCGCTCTGAACATGCCGTACGGTGATGTGGAACGAATTGCGAAGCTGATCCCGCCGCCGTTTCGCGGCCGTAATACCAGTATTTCGCAGGCTATCGAGCGAGTTCCGGAACTTGCTGCCGCGATGAAGGCAGATCCCCGAGTTCAAGATCTTGTTGATACAGCGCTCCGGTTGGAAGGCTGTTCGCGACACTCTTCGGTTCATGCAGCCGGCGTCGTGATCTCGCCAAAACCCCTTCACGAGATCGTGCCCGTTGCGATCTCGGCCAAAAATGAATTGACCAGTCAGTACCCCATGGGGGATCTCGAAAAGGTCGGGATGCTCAAGATGGACTTCCTGGGACTCACGACGCTCACTATCATCGAGGACTGCCTGACGTCATTAAGGGACAGGGCCGGCGTCGAGATCGACTGGACCTTGGTTCCATTGAATGACGAGAAGACGATGAAGTTGTTTTCGGACGGTAAGACCGATGCCGTCTTCCAGTTCGAATCTTCGGGGATGCAGGACATCTGCCGTCAGATGGGGCCGAGAGAACTAGAAGATCTGTCTGCTCTAAACGCTCTTTATCGTCCAGGGCCACTTGATGGCGGTATGATCCCGGACTTTATCGCTCGATTCCGCGGGGAGAAGAAGGTCAAGTATTTGATCCCTGAGATGGAGGAAACTCTCAAGAATACGTACGGCGTTCTTGTGTATCAGGAGCAGATCATGCAGCTGGCCCAAAGGTTGGCCGGATACAGTCTCGGCGAGGCGGACCTCATGCGTCGGGCGATGGGTAAGAAGAAGATCGAAGAGATGCTCCCGCACGAGAAGAAATTCATCGAGGGGGCGATCGAACGGAATATCTCGCGTGACAAAGCCAAAGAGATCTTCGACCTGATGGCAAAGTTCGCCGACTACGGCTTCAATCGAAGCCACAGTATGGCGTACGCTTATCTGGCCTTCCAGACAGGCTATCTGAAGGCCCACTACCCAACTTACTTCTACGCTTCGGTTCTCTCACACGAATCCGACGATGCGTCGAAGATCTATAAGTATTCGTCCGAACTGCGTTCGATGGGTATGCGGCTGCTCCCTCCCGACGTCAACGAAAGCGACGAAGGTTTTACTCCGACAGATGATTCGGTAAGGTTTGGACTTTCGGCCATAAAGGGGATCGGAACGTCTACAGTTCGAACGATCGTCGAGGCCAGAGACGGGGGCAAGTTCACTTCTCTTTTCGATTTTGCCACGCGAATCGATCCGGGTTCGATCAACCGACGAGCTCTGGAAAGCTTGATCACGGCGGGAGCTTTCGACTCGTTAATGCCGGAAGGAGTATCGCCGAGCCAATGGCGGGCGAACCTTTATGCCGCGGTTGAAAGTGCGATGTCGCTCAGTCAAAGGTCTTGGAGCGATCGAGAGCGTGGGCAAACTGATCTGTTCGGCGGTGGTGGTACGCAGGAACTGGGACAGCAGGAATTGCCTGACGTTAAGCCGTGGACGCAAGCAGAGATGTCTCAACACGAAAAGGCTGCGATCGGCTTTTTCCTGTCAGTTCACCCTCTCGATGCACACATAGACACGATAGAAAGTATTGGACTAAAGTCTCTTGCAGAGCGTGGAGAAGTCAGTCCGAACGATCGCCTCAAGATGGCAGGAGTGGTTTCAGGACTTCAGGTCAGATACAGTAAGAAAGGAAATCGGTTCGCGACGTTTCGTTTTGAAGACAAGTCCGGTGGTGTGAAGTGTCTGGTGTGGGCAGAGGCCTTTGGGCGTTTCTCCGCTATGCTAGCGGACGACGCACTGCTGATCATTGAAGGCCGGGTAGAGGCTGTTGACGGTCAGGAGATCACCTTGATCGTCGAAGAGGTTAAAGATCTCGCGGATGCGAGGCCCCGAAACGCTCGATCGGTCGCGATCGCTCTTCCGCCGGACTCCGGCGAAGACTTTCTGAATGAGCTTTATGCGACGCTTAGCCAAGCTCAGGGTCGTTGCGATGTAATTCTCACACTACCCCTCGAAAACAAGGTCGAGGTTACGCTTGAGTCGCAGATACTGCGGGTGGAAGGCTCGGGCAGGCTTCAGAGACAACTAGAATCCAAGGGCTGCCGGGTCGACTGGATAAATTAGATACTATGGCAGAAGTGACTGAAAAATCGTCCATCGAGCGGGTAAGGACTGCCCGACATCCCGATCGACCATATACCAACGACCTGCTTAGTTCGATCTTCACCGATTTCGTTGAGATCCACGGTGACCGAAGGTACGCAGACGACGCAGCTATGGTCTGTGGATTTGCGAGACTCGGTGAACACGAGGTTTGCATCGTCGGTCAGCAAAAGGGCCGTGATACAAAGGCTCGACAGATGCGTAACTTTGGAATGCCAAAGCCCGAAGGGTACCGCAAGGCACTTCGGGTGATGCGGCTGGCGGAAAAATTCGGTCGTCCGATCATTTGCTTTATAGATACCCCCGGGGCGTATCCCGGCATCGACGCGGAAGAGCGGGGTCAAGCA